>JBNATO010000300.1:0-2167 GCA_049701555.1 Thermacetogeniaceae bacterium
ATTTTAGATATTAAACCCCAGGCTCTACATTAATTAGGAGCCCGCAATCCTGGTAGTTCTCCCCCAGCAAATAACCACGCTGTTTCATCAACCTGATCAACACATCCCTCCCCACAGCACCAAGGTCCCCAGTTAAAATGAGGTCATAACCGTCAGGATTACTCCCTGTATCCTGAAAGTGGCTGATAAGGGTATCGGCAGCTGCCGGCGCCATTGCAGAGCCCATGTCGTTGACATCGGTTAAACCCATGTCGATTACTTTGCCAATAGTCGCCATCGTGACTCTGGGTACGCCTTCTTTTTCTTCCAGTAGCAAGGCGCCGCTTCCTGTAACCGTCCACTGAGCAGAAGGAGGGCGTTGAACTCCCTGTTCTGTAGGATATCTGTATTGACGCTCAGCAGTATTGTGATGGCTAGAGGAAGCGATCAGAACACGCCTCGCAAACCCACCATCGATCAAAATTCCTCCCAGCAACATAGCCTCGACAAAGGTCGAGCATGCTCCAAACAAACCAAAGAATGGGATCGAAATTCCTCTAGCAGCGTAATTAGCCGAGATCAGCTGATTCAGCAGGTCTCCAGCGAGAAAATAATCGACGTCTTTTTCTTGAAGATTCACCTTGCGAAGGGCCAACTTTGCGCTCTCGCGCAGCATTTTGCACTCCGCTTTTTCCCATGACTGCTCTCCAAACAAAAGATCCTCTATTATCCAGTCGAAGGTGTGTGATAAAGGCCCCCTGCCTTCCATCACCCCTACAACTGTAGCGCTCGATGTGATGCCTATCGGCTTTGTAAAGCAAACCGATTGCTGACCTAATTTTTCCCCGATCTTTATCACCCTAACGCAACAAATAATAAATCAAACCGATCACAGCAGAAACCAAAAACCCATAGACCAAAACCGGTCCTGCTACTGTAAAAAGCCTAGAACCCAATCCAAACACAAAACCCTCTCTCTTGAACTCCATAGCAGGTGCAACAATGGAGTTAGCAAAGCCCGTGATAGGGACCATCGATCCCGCCCCCCCATACTTCCCGATCACATCATAGACTCCCAACCCTGTTAACAAAGCGCCCAAAAAAACCATAACTGTGGAAGTGGCGGCACCCGCTTCGCTCTCGCTCAAACCTTGTTTTCTCAAAAACCAGAGGAACAGCTGACCAACAAGGCATATTGAGCCGCCTACCAGAAAAGCCAGAACCGTATTCCTAACAACTGATGGCTTGGGTTTTACACTCCTTACTAAATCCTGATACTCTCTTTGCAACTGCAGTTGTATTTCCCGACGCTGGATGTTGCCTTGTCCTTGTTTTTGATCGTTCATAAGACTACCACCCCTAATTTAACAAAAGAGGAGTACCTGGAGATGGTACTCCTCTACTATCCCTATAATCCCCCTCTGTCTCCATCAGCATAAGCTATTTTTACATTAGCTTTATACTCCTTAATATCCCCATGAACAACATTTGCTGTAAGGTTTAAAACCTCTACTCCCGTGATATTACCTACAGTCTTGGATGCTTCTCTGATAGCAGACCTAACAGCATCCTTCCAACTTGTCTCAGATTCGCCGACGAGTTCGATCACTTTAGCATGCATTCTACCTTCCGCCCCCTTCTTCATTTTTCTCTTTTGTATTATTTCTCATCTCTGTCTAAATAATTCGAGTTTTTAAGTTCTGAGATAATCCCTAAGCCGAGCAACAGCTTGGCGTTCTAATCGGGATACTTGAACTTGTGACAAACCGAGCATCGTTCCAACTTCAGCCTGAGTCCTATCTTCAAAAAACCTTAACCAAATGACCCTTCGTTCTCTTTCCGGCAAACTCGCTAAAGCGTCCCGCAACGCTATTTTTTCCAACCATATACTCTCTTGCTCACCGTCACTTTTTAAACAATCTAGAACCCGGAGGGAATCTCCTTCGCTGTTAGTGCTAGCTTCTATAGCTTCGAAAAGCGATATTGGCAGCTGAGCTGCTTCCAACGCCACCGAAACTTCTTCTTTACTGAAGTTTAAAGCTTCAGCTATTTCCTTTATCGTGGGCTCCCGCCCCAACTCACGAACCAGCCTTTCAAATGTCTTTTTCACAAGAATTCCTCTCTCTTTTAAAGCCCGAGTTATCTTGATCGGATGATCGTCTCTGAGAAACCGCTTAATTTCACCAAG
>JBNATO010000301.1:0-2154 GCA_049701555.1 Thermacetogeniaceae bacterium
TGTGAGGATAGAAGATACTGTTGTAGTGAAGGACAAGGGATGTGAAATACTGACTCCTTTAAAAAAGGAACTTATTGTTGTTTAATATAATTAGCTTTTGGAGAAAAATTTGAAGAAAGGAGCGAAATCTGACCTGTTGGTACAGGTCAAATAAGGCGGGTGAAGAGATGATATCGACGAACGATTTCAGAACTGGTCTTACAATTGAGGTGGATGGAGAGGTCTACACTGTTGTGGAGTTCCAGCATGTCAAGCCTGGAAAGGGTTCTGCCTTTGTTCGCTCTAAGCTGAAGAATCTGAAGACAGGTGCGGTTATCGAACGGACCTTCCGGGCTGGGGAAAAAGTGCCAAGGGCGCACCTGGAAAGAAAGGAGATGCAGTATCTCTATCGTGAAGGAGATTCCTATGTGTTTATGGACAATGAGACTTATGACCAGGTGAGCCTTACATCTGAGCAGTTGGGTGAAAATGTAAAATATTTGAAGGAGAATATGAACATCTATCTCCTCACTTACGAGGGGAACCTGATCGGAATAGAGCTTCCTAATTTTGTTGAGCTTAAAGTGGTTGAAGCAGATCCAGGTGTGCGCGGTGACACGGCTACGGGCGGTACAAAGTCTGCTACTCTGGAGACGGGGCTTGTCATTCAGGTGCCGCTCTTTGTAGAGGTTGGAGATGTGGTGAGAGTGGATACGCGCACGGGAGAGTATCTTGAGAGGGTTTAGCGATGGGTTAAAGTGGGGATAATAGTTAAAAATGCTGTGGGAGGTTAAGGAATGGAAGACCTACGTGAAAGGATCGCCTATCTTCAGGGACTAGCAGAAGGTCTCAAGTTGGAAGAAGGTAGGGAAGAGGCTAAGGTTATCAAACAGATCATCGATATCCTTGCGGACTTGATCGATGAAGTTGAAGAACTCCGAGCAGCCCAAGAAGATCTGGAGGATTACTTGGACAGCATTGATGAAGAATTATTCGGCGATGAAGAAGATTTTGAAGAGGAAGATGAAGAGGAAGACGATAACACCTCATCGGAAGATGAATGCGATGATGAATGCGAAGAAGATTATGAAGATGAGATCGAGTATGTTGAGGTAGAGTGTCCCAAATGCCATGATATAGTATGCTTTGATGCGGATATTGTGGATGAGGAGGAAATCATTGAAGTAACTTGTCCAAACTGCAATGAGGTGGTTTATGTAAATGATGGTTCTATGCCGCCTCCTCAGAGGGCGGGAAAGGCTGCAAAGCTGACCAAGTGTTCTGATAATGAAGAGGATCTTTGAAGTTTTTTTAGATGAGGATAAGGCCCCTGCATCAGAAGGGGCTTTTTGATTTTTGTGTTTCATTGCTCTCCTTTCATAAACCAGCCAAAAACAAAATATATATTGAAGGAAAAGTCAGGGAGATGAGATGAGGGAATCCGCCATGTCTGACAGTACTACAGAGACCATGAAGGTCGGCATCTGGCAGGTCCTACCTATGGTTGCTCCTTCTCTGCGTGCGATCCTTGAGAGAATACCGATGCCTGCTGTTGAGAATATCGAGGAAATCCGCATCCGGCGAGGCCGCCCTTTAGCTGTGCGCTGTCAGCATGAAGAGTGGTTTTTGAGTAAAAAAGGAGAGTTGCTTTCTACTCCAGAGAGCGCATACTCAGTTACTTCTGATGACCTCGTAAAAACTCTCCAACTTGTGTGCCAAGGGTCGTTATATGCATATGAGGAAGAACTCCGCCAGGGTTTTATTACTCTTCCAGGTGGACACCGAGTTGGTATCGCGGGTAAAGCAATTCTGGATGGAGGTATTTTAAAAACTCTTTGTGAGATCAGCAGTTTGAATATAAGAATAGCTCGAGCTGTTCCTGGGGCTGCTCAGAAGCTTTTGCCTTTCATCCTCGATTTTAGGGAAAAAAGGCCATACCACACTTTGATTGTCTCACCTCCCGGGGCAGGCAAGACGACTATTCTCAGGGATTTGGTGAGGTCTTTGAGCTACGGCCTGCCATCGTTAAATTTACCAGGTCTTTCAGTGGGAGTGGTTGACGAGAGGAGTGAGTTGGCAGCCTGTTTTCAGGGTATCCCTCAACACGATCTGGGGCCTAGGGTGGATGTGTTGGATTGTTGCCCAAAGGCTCTAGGGATGATAATGCTATTGCGC
>JBNATO010000302.1:0-2132 GCA_049701555.1 Thermacetogeniaceae bacterium
AGATTTTGAGCGATGCTAGGAATTATTGTGGCTCGTTTGTCACGGATTTAGGTTAGTACTTTAGCAACAAGGAGAAGTCATCAAGCAAATGGTAGAGAAAATTTTAGAATTCAGCCGGCTTCTGCGGAAAGGCGGCATCAATGTTTCTCTTTCTCAAATTACAGCCGCCATACGAGCAGTCGCGGAAATAGGTTTCCACCAAGAGGACTTTTATCACGCTCTTGCTTGCACCATGATCACCGAAAAGGTCGATAAACCTTTGTTTGACAAGCTGTTTCGCCTTTTTTTCTATGTTCTTCCAGAGTCAGATGTTAATAAAAGAAAAGAAGAGAGCAATTTATCAGAATCAGAGTTAGACGCCACCAGCCAAACCAGTATACTTGTTAAATCTGTAGAAGGTTTTGGACAAGGACGAGGGGGAGGGGCCTCTCCAGCAGCTTTGCTAGTAAAAGCAGTCAGAGAAGGAAACTACCCTTTGCTCGAGCGACTTGCACAGATCGCTTTCAGGAGCATTGAACCGCTAAGGCGTGAAAATCTTTCCAAGCTAGAGGAGTTGATAGTTCAGGCTAAAGTATCCATTGGTTGGTACGAAGCTGTAAACCGTTTGGAACGAATAAAGGAAAAAGAAAAGATTAATGAGATCACATACTCGAAGTGGCAGGAATGCCTGAATTATTTGGAGACCCGGATCAAGGAATATATTGAAGACTTTTTCGTAAAGACATTCGGGGAAGAAGCATTGGAGGAAATAGTTTCTATAAACAATCTTAAACAAAAAGAATTTTACCAACTCAATAACATAGAAGTAGATGAAATAAAAAAAAGAATTACTAAATTGGCACGCAAATTGGCATCAAAATATGCACGTCGTTATCGAAGAGCCAAACATGGTGAAATAGATTTGAGGAGAACTGTTAAAAATGCGTTAAAAACAGGAGGAACACCTATCCGGCTGGGACACCGCAAAAAAAAGTTAAGCAAGCCTGAAATCGTCCTTCTGTGTGATGTATCAGGATCCGTAGCAATCTTTAGCGAGTTTATGCTTCAGCTGGTTTACACCATCCAAAACAGATTTAAATCTGTTCGTTCCTTCCTATTTGTTGATAGAATAGAAGAAGTAACTAACTATTTTCAGGGCGAAGACATTGAAATAGCTCTTCAAAAAGCCTTTTCCAATGCCAATTTTTCCTCTTCTGGTTTTTCAGATTATGGTAAAGTATTCACAATATTCGCAACAAAATACCTCCATACTATTTCCCCTAGAAGCACAGTAATAATTCTAGGAGATGCAAGAAATAACTGGCGTGCTGATGAAAGGGAATACCTAAAGCTGATATCAGAAAGCGTAAGAAAAGTCTTATGGTTCAATCCCCAACCGCAAATAGCGTGGGATACTGAAGACAGCATTATGAAGATTTATGCCCCTTATTGTAGACAGGTATTTGAATGTCGCAATCTCGCTCAGCTGGAGGAAGTGATTGAGGCAATTCTTTAAAGAAAAGAGCAATAATTTTCTTTTTGGCAAGCGGCCTAAGAAGGCGCTTTTTTTATTTGACAGAAAAAAGGAAGTATGTTAGTGTAATGTTAAACTTATATTAACTTGTTTAAACTTTTGTTAAAACTTTTTCGTTATTATTAAAGTTGTTTTGCATTTATTTTAAACGAATGGGGGGGCTGACGTGCTGAAGCCAACAGAAATAATCTTGAGAATGGCAGTTTCACTATTAGTCGGCTTGATCATAGGTTATGAACGTTCGAAAAACCAAAAACCGGCTGGCATCAGAACTTACTCACTTGTTTGCATCGGATCAACGCTTTTCATGATCGTCAGCGCATATGGTCTTTCAAACACCGTACCTATCCAGGGCTTTCGTATGGATCCAGGAAGAATCGCAGCCCAAATTGTTACGGGGATCGGTTTCCTGGGTGCTGGTGTAATCTGGAAGGATAGAGGCAATGTAAGAGGCTTGACAACAGCCGCAAATCTCTGGGTTACTGCCGGTTTAGGAATGGCTATTGGTCTAGGGTTATATTTTTTAACCTTGATAAGCGTGGTATGTATTTTCATCGCCTTGTACAGCTCTCCCATTCTTTGCCGACTTGGTCTTCTGAAATATCCGGAAGAGCCGACC
>JBNATO010000303.1:0-2101 GCA_049701555.1 Thermacetogeniaceae bacterium
TGCTGACTACGGAGTCGCAGGCCTCCAAGAAGGAGGAGGGGAAGAAGGCAGGGGCAACCGGATGGATCGTCAAGCCCTTCCAGCCGGAGCAGCTGATCGCCGTGATCCGCAGGGTGGTGGGAGCGTAGCCCTAGCATCTTGCCAAACGTTGCTTATGTTGGTAAAATGGTGAGTAGTTTACTGAATAGGACTTTTGTTCCTATGTTAATGAAAATTAGAGAGGTCCGGGTCATGAGAAGGGTCAGCATGAAGTATCTGGAGCCGGGGATGGTCGTGGCCCGCTCCGTCTACGACAGCAGCGGCCGCCTCCTTTTGGCAAAGGGGGTTGCCCTGACGGAGAACTTCATCAAACGCCTCTCCGAGATGGGGATCGGTTCGCTCTACGTCGAGGACGGGGTCTTCGGTGGGGTTGGGGATGGAGCCGAGATCGTCTCTCAGAGCACGAGGATGGAGAGCTTGAAGCTCTTGAGGGAGACCTACCGGAGCGTGGAGAGCGAGAGGCGCATCAACACCCTCTCTGTGCGGAACACCGTCGAAAGCCTGATCGACGAGGTGCTGGGGAGCTACGGGACCCTCCTCAACTTCTACGAGATCAGGACCTACGACGATTACACCTTCAACCATTCGGTCGATGTCTGCATCCTCTCGATTCTAACGGGGATCACCCTGGGCTACAACAGGCTGCAGCTGAGGGAGCTGGCGACAGGCGCTCTCCTCCACGACATCGGGAAGGTGGAGATCAGCAAGGAGATCCTCAACAAGCCTGGGAGCCTGACCCCTGAGGAGATGGAGCAGATCCGCCAGCACCCGAAGCGCGGCTTTGACATCTTAAGGAGCCATTACGACATCCCTCTCCTCTCGGCGCACGTAGCCCTGCAGCACCACGAGCGGGCGGATGGCAGCGGCTATCCGAGGCGCCTCTCCGGGGAGGAGATCCACGAGTATGCGAAGATCGTGATGATCGCCGACGTCTTCGATGCCCTGAGCTCCGACAGGCCTTACAGGCCGGCCTGTCCGGTGGCTCAGGCTCTCGATTTTATCCGCTCAGAGGTTGGGAAGTCTTTCGATGAGGAATGCGCGAGCGCCTTCATCTCGAACATCTCCCCCTACCCTGTTGGAGCGGTGGTCCTCTTGAGCAGCGGGGAGATCGCCCAGGTGGTGAAGACGACCAAGGTGGCCCCCCACAGGCCTGTGGTGAAGGTCTACTTCGACAGGGAGAGGAGGCTGCTGGCCTCCCCCTACGAGGTCGACCTGGCGTCAGAGCCATCCCTGTCCATTGTTCGGGAGTTCTCGGAGGAGGAGCTCTCTGCGATGAAGAAAGGCGAGCTCAGGCGCTTGGATGATGCAGGGAGCAGGAGGGCGGGAGCCTCTGAGGCATCTGGAAGGTGAAGCGGTGGGCGTTTTGGAGGAATGCGGAGAGGAGGCTGAACTGTTGCCAAGGCAGTTGGTGGTCTTTGAGCTGGCTGGAGAGCTTTACGGCGTGGACATCTTCGACGTCCGGGAGATCATCAGGGACACCCCTGTCACCAGGATCCCCAAGACCCCGGAGTTCGTGGAAGGGGTCGTGAACCTGAGGGGTAAGCTGATCCCGGTGATCGACCTCAGGAAGCGCTTGGGGCTTGGGAGTGGGGAGAGGACGAGGGAGACGCGGGTGGTCATCGTGGACATCTCCGGCGCAGAGGCGGGGCTTATCGTGGACTGCGTGAGGGAGGTGGCCACGGTCGACGAAAGCTCCATCGAGCCTCCCCCTGACGTCACGAAGGTGAACGCAGCCTTCGTGGAGGGGCTTGCCAAGAGGGATGGCGAACTGATCATCATCATCAAGCTCAGCTCCGTGCTGGAGGCTGAGGAAGAGGAGGTGTTGGGGGAGATCGCTGGGGATGAGAGCCTCTCGGTTGAGGGAGCGAGCGGCGCCTGAGGGCGTTGCCCTATAGATTCAGAAGAGACCGAAAGAAGAAACAAACAGCCTAAAAAGGAAGGGGAGGTGGAGGCTGCTCGGATGATGCCAGAGCAGCTGCTGTGATGAGGGAGAAGCTGATGGGAAGCCTGCGCAACAAGATGACGCTGACATTTGGACTTATCGTCTTGATCGGCTGTTTAG
>JBNATO010000304.1:0-2087 GCA_049701555.1 Thermacetogeniaceae bacterium
AAGGACTCTCTGGCGATCTCCTGCCTCGGCAGGGTGGCCAGCTGCTTCTCCACCTCCTCCTGAACCCTCAGCGCAAGCTGCTCCACCGGTGTGAGCAAAACTGCAGCCGCTCTCGTGTCGTGCTCCGCCTGGGAGAGGAGGTCCGCCGCCACGAACCGGGGATCAGCGCTGTCGTCAGCGATCACGACGATCTCGCTCGGCCCAGCCAGCATATCGATGTCGACAAGCCCAAAGACAAGGCGTTTGGCGACGGTGACGTAGATGTTGCCTGGGCCCACGATCTTGTCCACCTTGGGAATGGTCTCCGTCCCATAGGCAAGAGCGGCTATCCCCTGAACCCCTCCAGCCTTGAAAACAGCGGAAACACCCGACTCAGCAGCTGCCACCAGGACAAGTGGCGGGATCGTTCCATCAGCTCTGGGCGGGGTAACCATGATGATCTCCCGCACACCCGCTGCTTTCGCCGGAAGGGCGTTCATCAGAACTGATGAAGGATATGCGGCTGTGCCCCCCGGCACATAGATGCCCACTCTCTCAAGGGGTCTGTATATCTGGCCGATGACCTCCCGGTCGTTCCCCGGCTGAAACCAGCTCTGCAAGCGCTGCCTCTCGTGAAACGCATAGATTCGGTCGCGCGCCGTTCTCAAAGACTCCAGCACCTCTGCCGGGACTCTGCGATAGGCTTCTTCGATCTCCTCAGGGGTGACGCGCATCTGAGCTGCCGTCAGGTCTGCCCCGTCGAACCTCTTGGTAGCAGCAAGAACAGCCGCATCCCCTTGATCCCTTACAGCAGCGATGATGGCGCGCACAGCTTCCTCGAGTTCCTCGCCTCGATGCTCCCGCTTCAGCAACCTCTGAACAAACTGGCTATCGCTCGACACTACCCTCAACACTCTTTCCGCCTCCCTTATCCGCTGCTGCCCTGAGCGCAGCGAGAATCTCTGCTATCCTGGCCTGTTTCAGCCTATAAGCGACGCGATTTGCCACAACCCTGGCAGTTGCCCTGGCGATCTCAGTCAAAGCGACGAGGTTGTTCTCTTTCAGCGTGCGACCGGTGGAAACGAGGTCGATGATGACATCAGCCAGCCCGACAAGAGGTGCCAGCTCGATATTGCCTGAGAGCCTGATGATCTCCGCAGGAAGGCCGTTTTTGCACAGAAACTCTCCAGCAACGCGCGGAAACTTTGTGGCTACTCGTAGCTGGCCGTGGCGGGCGAGGTAACCGCTCAAACCATCTCGAAACTCCTCGAGCTTAGCCGCTGGAACCGCCACAACAAACTTGCAGAGGCCAAAGCCCAGGTCGAACAATTCGCAGATGTCCTTGCCTTGCTCCAGGATGACATCTTTTCCAGCTATTCCCAGATCTGCCGCCCCGTACTCGACAAAGGTGGGAACATCAGCTGCCCGACAGATAAGGCAACGCACGTGCGAACCCTCGTCTGTGTACACCAGGCGCCTGCCGTTTTCCTCAAGAGGAGCTGTCAATATCCCGGCCCTTTCTAACAGTTGAACTGTGGGAGGAAAGAGGCGCCCTTTCGATAGAGCGATAGTGATCTCTTCCATTTCCATCCTTTTCTCTCCACTTTCCTTTCTATTCTACCACAAGGATGTGTGGGATTCCCCTGCGGGAGGCTGCCGCTATAGCTCTCTCTCTGGGAAGGCCGGTGACATCGATCTCCACCCTAAACCCGCTGTCCCTAAGCTGCTTAGCCTGCCTGATCACCTCTTGGTGGTTTGACCCTATGACGTAGTAATCAGGGACCCGCTCCTGGTGAAGCTCCTCCTTCTCCAGAGCAGCCATGATCCGCTCTATGCCCAGAGCAAACCCAGTAGCTGGGCAATCGAAGCCAAACTTGGCAAGGAGGGCGTCATACCTGCCACCCCCACAAAGGGGATAACCGACCCCAGAGGTATACCCTTCAAAGACGATACCCGTGTAATAGCCGAGCCCTCTTAGCAGCGTCAGGTCTATACAGACCTGATCTTGTGAACCGTAGCTCCCCAATATCTCCCAGACATCCCGCAGGCGCGCGATCCCTTTTTGCGCCTTTGGGTGAGAAAGAAGGCCCTCGATCCGGGAGAGCACC
>JBNATO010000305.1:0-2052 GCA_049701555.1 Thermacetogeniaceae bacterium
GCGCTTCATCAGGACATGAGCGCGCAGGCCGTTGTATACGTGGTGAGCTATCTCCAGGTTCTCCTCATCCGAGAGATTCTCAATGCCGAGCAGCTTCTCCACTTTTCTGGTGCCGGCCTCTGTGAGGGCAACGGTGTTCAGCTTCTCATCAACCTGATAATCGACATCTCGCTGCAGCTTTGGGATGATGCGGGCGATCTTATAGTAAAGGTCAGTAGGCTTTTCTGCCGGGCCAGAGATTATCAGAGGAGTCCGGGCCTCGTCGATGAGAATGCTGTCAACCTCGTCTATTATGGCGTAGTTGAGCTCTCGCTGAACCATCTCCGAGGGATCGAGAGCCATGTTGTCGCGCAGGTAATCGAAGCCAAACTCGTTGTTTGTCCCGTAAGTGACATCAGCAGCATACGCCCGCCTCCGCTCTTCGGTCGAAAGACCGTGGACGATCAGCCCGACCGAAAGCCCAAGAAAACGGAAAATCCCACCCATCCACTCGCTGTCTCTGCGGGCGAGGTAGTCGTTTACTGTCACAATATGGACGCCATGTCCCGGAAGCGCATTGAGATAAGCCGGCATCGTCGCCACCAGTGTCTTCCCTTCTCCTGTCTTCATCTCGGCGATCCTACCCTGGTGGAGGACAATGCCGCCCATCAGCTGCACATCAAAGGGGCGCATCCCCAGGACGCGCCTTGCTGCCTCGCGCACTACAGCAAAAGCCTCTGGGAGAAGGTCGTCCAGCGTTTCTCCCCTCTTCAGCCTCTCGCGGAACTCCTGGGTCTTAGCTCTGAGCTGTGAGTCGCTCAAAGAGCGCATCTCTGGCTCATAGCTGTTGATCACATCCACAACTTTTTGCAAGCGCTTGATCTCGCGCGCGTTATCATCAAACAAGTTTTTAAGGGCATTGAGCACTTTTGATCACCTGCCTTGAACGGCCGTATCCATTGTATCACCGATCGCCTTTCGCTGGCAAGGAAACCAAGCGACCAGCGCTACAAGTCAAACGGGGGCGCTGGCGCCCCCGCCCTTAAAACCCCTTACTGATGCTAGAACTCCGGTTCTATCAAGCCGTAGTTCCCGTCCTTGCGCCTGTATAACACGTTGACCTTTTCTGTCTCTGCGTTGTGGAAAACGAAGAAGTCGTGGCCAAGGAGGTTCATCTGGAGAATCGCCTCTTCCAGCGGCATCGGTTTTATCGCAAAGTGTTTCGTCCTCACCACAACCGGTTCGTCCTTTTTGTTTTCCTCTCCCATTTTGGCGATCAATTCCTTCAATCCCTGGTTGCGGAAGCGCTTATACAGCTTAGTGCGGTGCTTTTCCACCTGTTTCTCCAGCTTTTCCACGACCTCATCTATGGCTGCATAGAGGTTCTCGGCGCTCTTCTCTTCCCCGCGCAGTATCATACCGTTGAGAGGTATCGTGACCTCGACACCATAGCTTCCCCTTTCAGAATATGCGGTTACCTGAGCCTCATTGATGTGTTCCAAATACCGGGTGAGTTTCGTCAATCTCTTCTCGACATACTCCCGAAGGCCCTCCGTCACTTCGATATTCTTTCCCCGAACAATAATCTTCAAGCTCGATCCACTCCCTTCGGTTCTTTGTAAAAGCCTCACCAACAAAGGAACCCCGGTCTTCACCCGGGGTTTCCTTTCACATCCATCACCAATCCACTCAGAGATCTTCTATAATTTCACAACCTTTGACGCCTGAGGCCCGCGCGTCCCTTGCACGATCTCAAACTCCACCCGCTGGCCCTCCGTCAAGGTCTTGAAGCCCTCCTCCTGAATTGCTGAGTAGTGAACGAATACGTCTCCACCGCCATCGCATTCGATGAATCCGTATCCTTTCTCTTGATTAAACCACTTGACTCTTCCTTGCATTACTAAACATTCCTCCTAAAAATATTTTACTCACCACACGAAAGCATGTCATCTGAACACGATGACGGTGCTATCATGGGTATCTTCATCATAACACACGTGGTCCCGCATGTCAATCAACTGTGATCCGTCTGTGATATTGTCAGGGTGTAATCAATCAGTGAAAATGTCAGTA
>JBNATO010000306.1:0-2043 GCA_049701555.1 Thermacetogeniaceae bacterium
TTTTTTAAGGAGCTAATCCCCTTCTTTCACATACTGAAATTTTACACAGCCAATTCACGTGTCCTGAAGTCCTTGATACACAAGGCCTTAAGGAATTTTGCTAACCGCTTGCTAGCCGACACTACTCGTACAGCCGCTCGATCGTCTTCACAGCCTCTCTCTGCATGGACGGTAGGACGTGGGCGTAAGTCTCCATCACAGTCTTGGGAGTGTTGCCGAGCCGCTCGGCCACAAGGTTGACGGGGTGGCCGTGCCTGAGGAGAAATGTCGCGTGAGTGTGGCGCAGGCCGTGGATGGTTATCTTCGGAACACCTGCCTCCTTCATCACTTCGGTCGTCGTCCTAGACGGCCCTTTCCTCTTTTTCAACCTTGGCGAGGATGATGCCGTTGCAGGAGTTCTTCGCCAGCAGGTCGGTTTCGACAGCATACTTCAGGGCTGTCTTGAGCTTCGAAAAGTAAACCCGGACAGCGCTGGCCTTGTGTTTGCTGGGAGAGTTTATTCACCGCCGCCTGCACCGCCGTATTAACGTCGGCGAGCTTGTTGATGCTCTCCCCTAGCACGTTTTTGAAAGGATCGAAGGCAGCGATAGCGTACCCTTTGTAGGCGTTCTCACGCCGGAAAATAGCCTTAAAAACGCAGGGAGGGGATCACGAGCAGGAAGCTCAGGAATTCTCCTCCTGAGCCAGGAGTTTCTCTTGTGTGTGCAGTCCGTACTGGGCAAAGTGTCGGTCGAACGTGAACGCTAAATCGAAGGAGAGTCGGGCCATAAGCGCAAAGCTGGTCGCGTCGGTGTAGGAAAAGTCTTTGTCGGCGTACTTTTCCAGGATGCGGCGGGCTTCCTTCTCGTCGTCTTCTGAAACCCTCTCCACAGGCCAGGTGTTGGCCAGCAGCCACTCCCTGGCTTTCCCAGGGTACGCCCTGGAGGCGAGCAGGTTGTACGATTCAGCGACTATAAAGTTCGTGAGGACGAGTTCGGCCCCTTTTTCTGTGAAAAGGCGAAGCGCTTCAACTGCATCTTTATGGTGGCGGTCGTTTCTCAGGATCAGAGCTGCCACTGCGCTGGAGTCCACCAGTACCCTCACTGCTTTTCACCTAGGTACTTGTGCTTGTCGGCTGAAACGTCATCTTTGCCCTCCCTGTCCTCTGCGGAGCCCACGAGCTTCCAGATCCCGTCGCTGAAGCTCGCCCGCGGGTAGACGTTTGCCTTGCGGAGCACCACGCTGTCGCCCTGAACTTCGCACACCAAGTAGTCGCCCTCGCTGGCTCCCAAGGCTTTGCGCACCGCGAGAGGGAGGGTCACCTGCCCCTTCGAGCGGATCCGTATCATGTTCACGGCTCCACCACTCCTGTCTTACTTTCTTACTTAGTCCAACTCTCATATTATTCTAACCCTAACCAACCAATCCGTCAATTTTTGCCTGAACGATTGTCCGCGTCAAGAACTAGTAGGTGCTCCTCCGAAGAAACGTCGACAAAGGAGACCTCGCCACATAGAAGCCCTCATCCCTGAAAGCTCTCCAGCCGACAGCTTGTAAAGGGCATGGATTTCCCTCTCCGGAGCCAGGCTTCGATGCCTTCAACGTCCAGATTTGTTTTGGAATCTGTTTTTGGCTGCTTCCGCGAACTCTCCTCGCTGCCTTCTCTATGGCTTTCTGGCAATCTTCCCCTCCAAAGCCCTTCCGCTACTTCCTTTAGGCCATGTCACATGGTCGTGGCGCTTGCTCCAGACACAAGACACCCTATGACTTCCGCTGCCCTGGCAAAGGAAAGCTCGGTTGCAAGCTTCACCGCCAGCCCCTTGAGACGTGGTATCGCCTTCGCTATAACCCTCTCCCGGAAACCAACTACTTCCCAGGTTCTCCGGTCTCTCCGCTCCATGAGCCGAGCATCTATCCATCTTTCGAGTTTCCTGCATTGTCACCGCCCTCGAGGGGTCATCTGGCTCCCATATGCACCGCCTCTTTTGCAGCATAGCTATGCAGGTCTCTTTGAAGGCCTCTTCGTCCCGGCTCTGGATGACACTTCCCTCGCTGGAATAGGCT
>JBNATO010000307.1:0-2035 GCA_049701555.1 Thermacetogeniaceae bacterium
TTTTTGACCCTTATGTTGTCACAAATTTTTTGGGTCTGATAGCTTCTACCCTTTTGGCTGACGCTGTCCAGAAGGGCCGGTCTCTATTTGCGGGGAGAATAGGGCAGAGGGTCGCTTCTGAAGGAGTGACTATCGTCGATGATGGCACCTTGCCGGGCGGCTTGATGAGCTCTCCCTTCGATGGGGAGGGGGTCCCTAGTCAAAAGACGATCTTGATCGCAAATGGAGAGTTGCTGGGTTTCCTCCATAATTCCTACACGGGGAGAAGGGAAGGAGTTCCCTCTACGGGAAATGCCAAGAGAGCATCTTTCAAATCCCCTCCGGAGGTTGGAATCACAAATTTTTACCTTGCTCCTGGAGAAAAGAATCCACAGGAGATTATTGAAAAGACTGAAAAGGGTTTTTATGTTACAGAAGTTATGGGAATGCATACTGCCAATCCAGTGTCCGGGGATTTTTCGGTAGGTGCGGCAGGAATCTGGATAGAAAACGGCGAATTAACTATACCGGTACGGGGGATGGTAATAGCTGGAAATATCCTTGAATTGCTTATGAACGTCGATATGGTGGGCAGTGACCTGAGATTTTTCATCGGCACAGGTGCGCCTACCATACGCGTTGCTGGTTTGACTGTGAGCGGGCAGTAACAACTCGTTTGTGGGGAGGTCAAAGTGGCACGCATCTTGGTTTTGAATGGCCCTAATCTCAACTTGCTCGGAGAGCGAGAAGAAGAAATTTACGGAAGAGTAACTCTTGAGGAGATCAAGCAGTCGTTGACTAAACAGGGTAAAGATGCTGGAGTAGAAGTGGAATTTTACCAGTCAAATCATGAGGGAGAACTGATCGATCGCATCCACGCTGCTAGGGGTCGGTTTGAGGCGATCATCATTAACCCTGGGGCGTTGACGCACTACAGTTATGCCCTCTTTGATGCGCTGCGGGCTGTGAAGATACCTGTGATAGAGGTGCATTTGAGCAATATCCATGCCCGGGAGGAATGGCGGAGGAAATCGGTGACAGCGCCCGCTGCTGTTGGTGTGATCGCAGGCTTTGGGCCGCTGAGCTATAGCCTTGCGCTCAGTGCGGCATGTGAGATCATAGCGCGAAAAGAGGGTAGCTGAGATGAGCGCTGTTCACTCCAGGAGATTGGTTGAGCTGCGAAAGAGGATGGTTGAACAGGGGCTGGAAGCGCTTTTGTTGCTGCGACCAGAAAACAGGAGATACATCAGCGGTTTTACTGGCGAGGGTGCGCTCCTCGTTACTGCTGAAAAGGCATGGATCTTCACAGATGGGAGGTTTGGGGAACAGGCTCGTCTTGAAGCTCCAGGATGGGAACTCAGGCTTATCAGGAAGACATTCTTAGAGGCCTTGTCTGAGGTATTGCAAGGACAGCGCATTGAGTTGGGGTTTGAGGATGATTTTTTAACCTTTCGTCAGGTTAGGCAGATAGAGGAGCATCTTCCCCAGATCACCTTACGGCCCTCAGCTGGATTGGTAGAAAAAATGCGTATGGTAAAGGATCCGGAAGAGATAGCGATGATCAGAGAGGCGTGTGTTATTACCTGTGCGGCGTTGCGGCACCTCCTCGGCGAGTTGAGGGAAGGGATGAGGGAGCAAGAGGCAGCAGCTCTGATGGAGTTTTTTATGCGAACTCAGGGAGCCGGGCCTCCCGCGTTTGAGACGATAGTGGCGAGTGGAGAAAGAAGTGCCTTGCCACATGGCGCTGCTTCCGGGAAGCCTATGAGCAGGGGAGAGTTGGTTGTGATTGACTTGGGAGCGACGTACGGGGGTTATGCTGCGGATCTGACTAGAACGATAGCAATCGGTTATTTCAGTGAAAAGCAGAGAGAGGTGTTTGAAGTTGTAAGAGAGGCTCAGGAGAGCGCAATCGATTTCATAAGAGCCGGGGTAACAACAGGAGAGGTGGATGCGGCAGCGCGCTGTGTGATCGAAAAGGCAGGATATGGAGATTATTTTTTGCATAGTCTCGGCCACGGAGTGGGGTTGGCGGTTCATGAGGAGCCAAGGATCGCTC
>JBNATO010000308.1:0-2028 GCA_049701555.1 Thermacetogeniaceae bacterium
GATTTTGAGCGATGCTAGGAATTATTGTGGCTCGTTTGTCACGGATTTAGGTATTAAAGCAAACAGTATAAATATTCACGCAATCTAACAAAATTCCTGCTTTTTCGAGGAGAAATTTTTAATGAAGCATCTTCCGACGAAGGGGATTATTGCCGATTTTGCTCTGCTCGGCGTGGCTTTTGTATGGGGAACGACTTTCCAGATTGTCCATGACGCTCTGGCCGATATCGGGACATTTCCCTTTCTGGCAGTGCGCTTCTTGATCGCTGTCCTTTTTCTACTGCCTTTCCAAAAAGGAAAATGGCAATGGCACCCAGCCGCATTGCGCTCCGGCCTCTACCTCTTTGGAGGCTATGCCTTTCAGACCCTCGGCCTGCTCTGGACAACTCCGGCTAAGGCGGCTTTCATCACCGGGCTCAGCGTGGTTCTCGTTCCCCTCCTGGTAGCTTTAAAAACGAGATGCCTTCCAGAACGGGCCACCGCATTTGGGGCTGTTCTTGCAGCAATTGGCCTTGGACTGCTCACCCTGGAGGGAAGCCTGATACCTGGCAAGGGGGACATACTGGTTCTCTGCTGCGCCGTCTGCGTTGCTTTACAGATCCTGGCGGTTGAAGAAGCGGCGCGGCAGGTCGATCCCTGGAGCCTGACCGTGATCCAGCTTGGGGTGATCTGCCTGCTGAGCTTTGGGATCTGGGGTGGGTTTGGGGGACAATTTCACCTGACACGAAGGGTTCTCTGGGCGCTGTTGATCACGGCGGTCCCAGCCACATCCCTGGCTTTTCTCATCCAGGGGTGGGCGCAGCGTTTTACCACACCTGCCAAGGTGGCACTGGTGTTTTCCCTGGAGCCGGTATTCGCCGCACTCTACAGCTACTTTTTTGGCGGTGAGACCTTTACCCCGCAGAAGCTCCTCGGCAGCGTTTTGGTTTTTCTCGGCATCGTGGCAGGGACCATCCTGCCGGGGAATTCTCTGTCTCCAGTTGATAACACGGCAGATACGATGAGAACACCTCTAGGAGAGTAAAAGCCTGAGTCGCATGGTGTGGAGCATACCTGATACTGCTGTGTAAAATTTCAAAATTCGACAGATTAGGTAGTGAGGCTAATTCTCGGACTGTCAGGAATTGAAATTACAACTTTCCTTGTCGCTCAGTTATTAAGTGCTTTCTATTTCTGATGTCTTCTAAGTATGGCCAGCGCTGGCGCACCTGCTGGATCACGTCTAGGTCCAGCTCAGCGTAGTAGACCCCTGGCTGGTTGCCGAAACTGATCAGGTTAAATCCGTCTGGATATGCAACGAAGCTTCCTCCCATGACTTGACGGTGATCTGAGTAGCAGGTGCAAGTGTTGTTGGCCATGGCAACAAATATTGTGTTCTCACATGCGCGGACCACTCCTATTTGCTGCCACAAACCGATGCGATTAACAGGGATATTCGCAGGGTTCACAACCAAGAGCGCTCCCCTCAGGGCAAGGCTCCTTATAACTTCTGGATAAAAGAGGTCAACACAGACCGCAGCTCCGAGAAGAACACCTTTGTGACTTATTACCGGCGATTTACTTCCGGGGGCTAAAAAACCTCTTTCCCCAACTGGCTGGGAAGGAAAGAGCTTTTCGTAAACCACAGGAGCAGAGCTTTCTTTGCTTATGAACATCCCTCGCTCCAAGCAATAGCTTCCTGTTCTGATGTATTGAGCGCCTGATACCAAAAGAGCTTTGCTGGCTTGGAGACACTCCAGCATCTGCAAGACAACCTTTTGGTAATCTGACCATTCTATCTGGATCGATCCCAGCCAGTTTTCAGGGAGAAGGACGACGTCGGTATCTGGAGCCACTCCTTTTAGGTAGCTCTTCATTTTAGAGATATTTGGCTCCAGAGCTCTTTTTTCTCGCGGAAACTGGATGATTGCCAGTTTGAGGCCGGTCATGCCATCTCACCTGCCCATTGCCTTTCTCTTTATTGATAACCTTAAGGTGTAAATGATAATTTAAAACTGATCCGAAAACGAAGAAATGATCACGACGAAG
>JBNATO010000309.1:0-1973 GCA_049701555.1 Thermacetogeniaceae bacterium
ACTGACATTTTCACTGATTGATTACACCCTGACAATATCACAGACGGATCACAAAAATATTAAATTATGCTTGACAAATAGTGGTGACTGTGCTAGCATTTAAGAATGTCTATCGATACATTAGGGTTGTTCGGATGCTCTTTGTTTTTTCTCCAAGGATATGGTTGGAACCCTGGGCAGAGGGGAATAATGCTTTTGGATAACGTCGGGTGTCGAGGTTATTACCTTGAAGAGGTGAGGAAGGCGCGATGGTTTATCCAACTCCAATAAAGGCGGGAAAACACCAGCGGTGGAGTTACGGGCGTATTAAAGAAGTTTTAGAGATGCCGAACCTTATCGAGATCCAGAAGAAGTCCTATCAGTGGTTCTTGAAAGAAGGGTTGCGTGAGCTTTTCCGCGATGTCTCTCCGATTCAAGATTTTACCGGAAACCTGATCCTGGAGTTCATAGACTACACACTGGGGGAGCCCAAGTATACCGTTGAAGAGTGCAAGGAGCGAGATGTCACCTATGCTGCTCCTTTGCGGGTGAGGGTGCGACTGACCAACAGGGAAACCGGTGAGATCAAGGAACAGGATGTGTTCATGGGGGATTTCCCCCTCATGACCGAAAAAGGTACGTTTATCATCAACGGCGCGGAAAGGGTTATTGTGAGCCAGCTTGTCCGCTCACCTGGCGTTTACTACAATGCCAGCGACGTGAGCGGCAAGAAGATTTTTACCGCAACAGTTATCCCGAATCGCGGGGCCTGGCTGGAACTGGAATCTGATGTGCATGATGCGATCTGGGTGAGGGTTGACAGGACGCGGAAGCTGCCCGTAACTGTGCTCCTCCGGGCGCTGGGATACTCCAGCAACAGCGAGATCATGGCGCTTTTCAACGACGACGAGTTCATCAGGATAACTCTTGAACGGGATAGCACTCAGTCTCAGGAAGAGGCCCTTGTGGAGATCTACAGGAGGTTGCGGCCTGGTGAACCGCCGACGATCGACAGCGCTCGCGCCTTGTTGGAAGGTCTGTTTTTTGACCCGCGCCGCTATGACCTCGGCAATGTCGGGAGATACAAGTTTAATAAGAAGTTGAAGCTAAGCGCTGACGATCCTGCTCACTCAGGGAGATGCCTCACAAGGGAAGACATCATCGCTGTGATCGATTACTTCTTGAAGCTTATGCGTGGAGAGGGGCAGATCGACGATATCGATCACCTCGGCAACAGGCGCCTGCGCTCTGTTGGCGAACTGCTGCAGAACCAATTTCGTATCGGCCTTGCGAGGATGGAGCGAGTTGTCAGGGAGAGGATGACTATCCAGGATATGGATACGATCACCCCTCAGGCCCTGATCAACATCCGTCCTGTCGTGGCAGCGATCAAGGAATTTTTTGGGAGCAGCCAGCTCTCCCAGTTCATGGATCAGACAAATCCCTTGGCGGAGTTGACTCATAAGCGGAGGCTGAGCGCCCTGGGGCCAGGGGGTCTGAGCAGAGAGCGAGCGGGCTTCGAGGTGAGAGACGTACACCACTCCCACTATGGGAGAATGTGCCCTATAGAGACGCCTGAAGGGCCAAACATCGGCCTCATCGGATCTTTGAGCACATATGCCCGCGTGAACCAGTATGGCTTTATCGAAACCCCCTATCGAAAGGTTGACAAGGAGAGGGGGGTTGTCACAGATGAGATCGTCTATCTGACAGCCGATGAAGAGGAAGAATATGTGATCGCACAGGCCAACGCTCCGCTCGATGAGAATGGGCGGTTTTTGACGCCGCGTGTAAACGCCAGGCGCGGCCATGAGATCTTAGTTGTGCCTACTTCGGAAGTCGACTTTATGGATGTCTCTCCCAAGCAGGTAGTCAGCGTGGCTGCAGCCTTGATACCATTCCTGGAGCACGACGACGCTAACCGTGCGCTGATGGGCGCGAACATGCAGCGGCAGGCTGTTCCGCTCCTGAAGACGGAGGCCCCTCTTGTCGGG
>JBNATO010000310.1:0-1967 GCA_049701555.1 Thermacetogeniaceae bacterium
GACTTTGCCGTGATCAGCCTGAGCGATCTCTTAACACCTTGGGATATTATCCTGAGGAGGATCGAGGCTGCCGCCTGGGGGGATTTCGTCATCGTCTTCTACAACCCAAGGAGCAGGGAGAGGGTGAAGCAGATCGCTGAGGCCAGAGAGGTCGTTCTCAAATACAGGGACCCGGCTACTCCTGTGGGGATTGTCACAAATGCCGGGAGGGACGGCCAGAGGGTCGTGCTCTCCGATTTGGCGAGCTTTTTGGACGAGGATATCGGGATGCATTCCATAGTCATCATAGGCAACAGCGAGTCTTACATCAGGGACGGGCGGTTGGTGACCCCCAGGGGGTACAGGAGATGATCCTCGTTCTTGCTGGGACCAAGGATGGCAAGGAGCTGGCGGCTGGGTTGGCAGGGGCTGGCTTTGAGGTGTTGGTGAGCACGGCAACGCCCCTGGGTGAGGAACTCCTGAAGGGGATCCCGGGTGTTGCTGTGTGCTCCGGCCGCCTCGACGAGGTCTCCCTTGAGGAGCTGATCAAGGGGAAGGGGGTACTGGGGGTCCTCGATGCAACCCATCCGTTTGCCGTGGAGGTGACTCGCAATGCCGCAAGAGCGGCGAAGCGCTGCGGAGTCCCGTATCTGCGCTGGGAGAGAGCCAGCGCTTCCCTACCGGAAGATCCCTTGGTGCACCTTGTCTCCAGCTGGGAGAGGGCTGCAGAGCGCCTTGCCAGCTTTGGAGCTAAAAGCGTCTTCCTGGCTGTAGGGGTGAAGCCCTTGAGGTTTTTCCTTGAGCACCCGGAGCTAAGGGGATGCCGGTTCACGGCTCGTGTCCTCCCCACGCCGGAGTCTGTGGATGCCTGCAGGAGGCTCGGGCTCGGCCTCGACAGGATCATCGCCATGAAAGGGCCGGGGACGCTTGATCTCAACAGGGCGCTCTTGGAGGCGTGCGGGTCAGATGCTCTTGTCACCAAGGAGAGCGGCTCGGAGGGGGGCACAGAGGTGAAGGTGAACGCCGCCATTTCTCTGGGGATTCCTGTCATAGTCGTGAAGCGGCCAGAGCCGGAGCTTACCTTTCCTGTTGCTCGAAGCTTTGAAGATGTGCTGCGATGGGCGGAGGGGATTGTGCAGATGGAGAAGGGGTGTTCTGAGGAGTGAAGAAGGGTATTGTCTTGTTAGGGCACGGCAGCAGGCGGGATGCTGCCAACGCAGAGCTGAAAAAGCTGGCAGATCTGGTCAGGGCGAGCTTGGGGATGGACGTGAGGCCGGCGTTTTTCCAGTTTTCCAGGCCTTCCCTGGAGGATGCGGTGGAAGGTTTCGTTGAGGATGGCATTGAGGACATCCTGGTTGTGCCTGCCTTTCTCTTCCCTGGGATGCACCTGGAACACGACCTCCCGGAGGCCCTGGGTGAGCTCAAAGCCCGTTTTGGGCCGGAGCTGAGGCTTAGCCTTGCCCCCTGCCTGGGGGCAGACCCCCGCCTGGTCGAGGTCATCGCTGACAGGGTTCGCACCGCTATAGGCTCTGTTCCTGATCTGGATGTGAAGGAGGCGACAGGAGGTGAGCTCACGGACCCCGATGCGATAACCGCTTCCAGCAGGCTGCTGATCGAGGATGCCCTGGGGAAGGATTTCTTACGGAAGAGGTTTTCGGAAAGGGAGGGGGAGGTCGTCCGCAGGGTTGTCCACGCCATGGGGAATCCTTCTGTGGCCAGCCTGATGAGGTTCCACCCGGATGCCGTCGATGTCGGGGTAGCGGCGCTGAGGAAGGGCGCTGTTATCTTCACAGATGTGCAGATGGTAAAGATAGGGATCAACAAGAGCGCTCTCCGGAAACTCGGGGGGAAGGCGGTCTGCCTGATCCGCCATCCGGGCGTTCGCAGGATCGCCAGAGAGGAAGGGGTGACGCGTGCGCTTGTGGCAGTGCGCTGCTTCCAGGAACTCTGGCGCGGCCAGATCGTTGTGGTGGGGAACGCCCCCACCG
>JBNATO010000311.1:0-1966 GCA_049701555.1 Thermacetogeniaceae bacterium
TGCTGACTACGGAGTCGCAGGCCTCCAAGAAGGAGGAGGGGAAGAAGGCAGGGGCGACGGGCTGGATCGTCAAACCCTTCCAGCCGGACCAATTGGTTGCTGTTGTGTCCAGATTGATATAAGTGGATGTTTGTTGCGCATGCGGGAGCTTTAAATGGGAAACCTTCGCCTCTTGCAAACTCGCAAAACAGGGGGGATCCGATGACGGATGACCTTCTGTGGAAGATCGTCGAGAGCTTACCGGTCGGTTATGCTTATCACAGGGTGCTATTTGGGAGCGACGGGAAGGCTGAGGACTACGTCTTCCTGGAGGTAAACCCCGCGTTCGAAGAGATGACCGGTCTGAAGAGAGAAGACGTCATCGGGAAGAGAGCCACTGAGGTGCTGCCTGGGATCGAGTCTGAGAAGTTCGACTGGATAGGCTTCTACGGGAGCATAGCCCGCGGCGGCGAGAAGCGGGAGTTCGTCCAATACTCGGAGGCGCTGCGCCGCTGGTACAAAGTGACCGCGTTTTCCCCTGAGAGGAATTACTTTGTGACCTTCTTCCAAGAGATCTCCGAAGACATTTACAAAGCGGAGTGCGTGAAGGCGATCGGGAGGATCTCACGCCTTGCCCTGCAGGAGAGGAGTCCGGAAGTCTTCCTCGGGGAATCCCTGCGCCTGCTGGGAGAGACCACAGGTGTGAGCAGGGTTTACATCTTTGAAAGGGACCCTCAAAAAGAGACCATGAGCAACACCTACGAGTGGACAGCCCCCGGCGTCGAGCCACAGAAAGACTTTCTGCAAAACCTCCCGGAAAAGAGCTTCAGGTGGTGGGTTGAAAAGCTCAAAATCTTTCCCATCAACGTCGAGGGGGAGTACTGGGGGTTTATCGGGTTCGACGACTGCGTCAACAACAGGAACTGGGCAGACTCTGAAAAAACGCTCCTGGAGATCGCAGCTGAGGTCATTTCCCAATACCTGCTGCGCAAAAAGCAGGAGGATAGAATCTGGCAGGAAAACCAGCGCTTCTCGGCGCTCGTCAGCTCAGCCGAGGACCTCATCTTCGAGCTCGACGCCAGCCTGCGCACGCGTGCGCTCTACGGGAGAGCGATAGAAAAGCTGGGGTTAAACAGGGAGTTATCTTTGGGAAAAAGGCTCCAGGAACTCTTTGGCCAGGACAAGGCGAATGTCCATGAGGAGGCGGGGAAGAGAGCTCTTTCCGGCGAGGCGGTCGTCTATGAGTGGAAGCACGGGGAAGGAAAGAGCGCCGCTTGCTACCAGACGTCCCTCTCACCGCTTCGAGACAGGGCAAGAAAGATCACGGGCGTTGTGGGGATAGCCCGCGATATCACCGAGATCATAAGGCTGCAGGAGACTCTGAGGATGGAGAAAGAGCTCCTGCGCACCACCCTCCTCTCTATCGGCGAATGCGTCGTCACGACAGACATGAGCGGCAAGCTAACGGGGATGAACAGGGCTGCGGAGAAGATCAGCGGTTGGAAAGAGCAAGAGGTCTTGGGGAGAGCCTTCGAAGATGTCTTCAGGCTCATCGATGGAAAGACAAAAAAGCTTGCTACGAGCCCAATAGCAAAGGTTTTGAGAACCGGAAAGCTCACAAGGCTGGCGGACCACACCCTTCTGGTGACGAGAGACGGAAGGGAGATAAGCGTCGCTGGAAGCGCAGCCCCCATCACTGGCGAAGACGGAAGGATCTCCGGAGTTGTGGCCGCCATCCGCGACATAACCGAAGAGAAGAAAAAGCAGGAGGAGATCCTCTACCTCAGCTACCACGACCAGCTGACTGGTCTTTATAACCGCAGGTTCGTTGAGGAGGAGATGAAGAGGATAGACGCCCCGCAGAACCTCCCTCTGGCGGTGATCATGGGCGACCTCAACGGCCTGAAGCTGGTGAACGACATCTTCGGGCACGCATTTGGCGATGTCCTGCTGCATAACCATATTGACCCTTGGAAACCTGCTGATA
>JBNATO010000312.1:0-1934 GCA_049701555.1 Thermacetogeniaceae bacterium
GACCCAACTTTATCCCTCGCTCTTCCATCGCCATCGTCCTTCTCCCCTTCCAGGTACTTTAGCAATAACTCCAGGTCCTCAACTATGCGCTTATAATCAGTCTCCGGCATTTTCCCAAAGATTTTAGAAAGCTCCTCCTCGAGCGATGCCGTCACCTTATCGATGAAATCCTTCAGCTGAGGTGAGCCCTTTAGCAAGACACTCCGCCGGTCATCGGGATCGGGAAAGCGCTGGAGAAGCCCCTTCTCCACCAAGCGGTCAAGAATTCCGGTCAAGGTGCTTGGAGAGACGCAGATCTCCTGCGCCAGATCGGTCACCCGATAAGTGCCCCTCTTGTTCATTTTCCAGAGCACCATCATCTCCGCACCGGACAGGCCCTGAAGCTTACCCACAAGCCGCCTAAAGAGCCTCCGGTGAATCCTGTAAAAGAGCTCAACCAAGCGAAAATTTTGCAATACCACCACCTGTTTCGGATCAGAATATTACGATTACGAAATAATAATATCTAGGGGTTAAGGGTGATGTCAAGAAAAAAAGCAGGGGGAGCTGTTTTGCCAAAACAACCCCCTGCCAAGGACTTATCGGCTTAAACATGGCACCTCATTTTACCAAGCCTTCAAGCTCCAAATAATACTCCCCGATGCGGTCGGCAGCCAGTATCGCATCGTAGACCATCTCCGGCGTGATGCTAAAAGGCATGTTGAAGATGGTCTCTCCCTCAGCGCATGAGGCCTCCGCTACCCTGCGGATCTTCTCAGGGGAGGCATCGGTAACTCCGATCTGCCGCAGGGTGATCGGCAAACCCACCGCCAAGCAAAAGCCCAGGACCTCCTCCAGCTCCTCGTTGCTCTTGTTATCGAGCACAAGCTGCACAATGACACCGAAGGCGACCTTCTCGCCATGGTAGTAAGAGTGGGTCTCCTCAAGGGCAGTCAAACCGTTGTGGATGGAGTGGGCAGCAGCCAAGCCCCCGCTTTCGAAACCAAGGCCGCTCAGCAAGGTGTTGGCCTCCACCACCTTCTCCACATCCTCTGTCACCAACCCCCTTTCAACGGCTAGTTTCGCCCGCACCCCATGGTTGATCAGAACCTCGTAGCTGAGCCTCGCCAAAGAGATGGCGGCGTCCGTGCTGTTCCCTCCCGGCAGATTTTTAGCACGGGATACAGAGCTCGCATCAGCCTCAAACCAGGTGGCCAAAGCATCCCCCATCCCTGCCACAAGGAGCCGCACAGGCGCCTTTGCGACGACATAAGTGTCCACGAGCACAAGATCTGGATTCCTAGGCAACACCAAGTATCGCTCAAAAATCCCATCGGGGGTGTAGATCACCGAGAGGGCGCTGCAGGGAGCATCTGTCGAGGCCACGCTCGGCACCACGACCACCGGCAACCCAGCGTAGTAGGCCACCGCCTTTGAAGTGTCGATGGTTTTGCCACCCCCGATCCCGATTATCACATCTGCCCCCGCGCCAGCTGCAAGAGCCCGCAGGCGCTCGATCTCCTCCATCGAGCATTCGCCGCCGAAGACTTCAAACCTTGCAGAAATGCCCTCCTTCTCAAAGCTCCTTTCCGCTTCATCTCTCACCAGAGGAAGAGCAACCCTGTCTCCGATGACGAAAGGGCGCTCCCCGAAGCGCTTCACTTCTTCGCCGATCCGCGACATGGCGCCTCTGCCCTGCACGTAGCGTCCCGGCGACATCATGACCTTGATCAAAGGTATCCCCTCCTGAAAGTTGTTCTACAGCCGTCATCTTTATTATTTGCTTGAACGCTCCAGAGCAAACGCCCCGCTCAACTCTCCCTTCGAACGGACAGCAACGCCGACTCCAATGCGCACCTGAAGGTTTTCGGGTATAATGTTTTTAACAATGCTTTAGGAGGACCCGAATCCGTGATAATAACAACTGGGCAGGACCTGCTCTAACAGTAAATGGT
>JBNATO010000313.1:0-1932 GCA_049701555.1 Thermacetogeniaceae bacterium
ATCGAAAAGTAGAGTTGGTCGTACGTGCCGGCAGATAATTGTTCCGGCTTTAAGATAGATCACCACAGATTCCCTCATCTTCGCTTGATACCCGTCAGCAAGCACAAAGGTCGGGAACCGGTACTTCCAGGCTGTGTTGAAGGCCTTGATCGTGTAGTCGAAGAGCTCCTGATGGTTCGAGGTGGAGTAGACCACCCGCAGGCCCTCCCCGTTCCCGCCAAAGCAGGTCAGGTTGACCTCCTGCTGGGAGTAGATCACTGTGGCCGTCGACGGGCCGCCGCGCTGCTGGATCACCACTACCGTCGGGATCCGCATCGCCTCAGCCATCGACATCGGCTCCTGCATCAGCACGTTTCCCGGACCGGCTGTCGCCGTGAAGGCTCGCTTGCCAGCCAGCACCCCGCCGATCGTGGTGAACCCGGCTGAAAGCTCGTCCTCAGTCTGCAGAAACTTCTTCCCGTACTTCGGCGCAAGCCGCGTCCAGTAATGCATGATCTCGTTCTGAGGGGTGATCGGGTAGCCGTACATGATGTCGGCTCCCGCCGCAAGGGCTGCCCAGGCTACCACCTCGTTGCCTGTCATGAAGACCTTGCGCTCCCCCTCGATGGGCTTAGCTCCCATATTTCACACCTCCTGAGAATAAGTTAACCCTCACCAGAAAGCCCTCGGCATGTAGCGCTTGAGGACACGCACCGGATGGCCGCAGCAGTCCCTTTCGCCGATCAGAGGGGCGAGTTCCTCCATCACAGAGGTGGCCACGACAGGAATCCCCAGGATCCTGGCCGCCTCAGCGACGATCCTGGCGCCCTCCTGGACGAACTCGACCTCGGTCTCGTCCCCTAGATGAGAGTTGTTGATGAGCCCATCCGCTCTCCCCAGCTCCCTGACATGGGCGACGATGTCAGAAACAGTGGAGGTCATCGGACGGGCGACGTTGATCACGACGTAGACCTTGAGATCGGGATTCCCCTCTGCCCCCTCGATCAGGTTGAACACCTGAGCCCCGTAGACCCCATAGCCGACATCGAGGATCACATCCCCTGGGCGGAAGAGGCAGAAGCGCACCTCAGGCCGCAGGATGTTGCCGATCTCCCCGAGCCCGATCATCTCCTTCGTCTCCCAGGCGAGGACAGTAAGCCCCCTCTCCTGGAGCATCTTCTTCAAGGGCCTCAAGGTGTAGCAGGGCTCGACAAGGTCGAGGTCGACGATGGTGACCTCCCTCCCCTGCGCGGCCAGCTCCAGGGCGCGGTTGACAGCGTTTTCGCTCTTGCCGCTGGCATACTCACCGATATAGGCTTCGATCAGGCGAGGCAATTGTCCCACTTCTTTTCCGCGGAGATGGCGCATCGGTGTAGCATATTTGATCCAGAGTATATAACAAAAACAGGCGCCAAATCAAGTTTTGGCACCACTTTTTACAATTTGGTACAACTTTTCACAATTTCAGCCACAGAGATGCTTCAGGAGAGCTAGCAAGACGACGCCGGGGATGCCGAGAAAACCCGCCACAAAGGCGCTCACTGGGTTTATGCTCAGGCTCCACCCCCAGGCTGCGGCAAAGGCATCGACAACGAAGAGGAGAAGCCCGCCGAGAGCGATGCGCACGGCTGTTTTCAAAAGAAAGCGCAGTGGGCCCCATAAGGCCTGTCCCATCAAAAAAACCAGAAAGAGGCCAAAGAGCGCGCCGAGCACAGCGCCTGTCATCCCTCTCCCCTCCCATGCCTCTCCCTCGCCTTCTTCCACAGATAGACATAGCGCTTCTCCGCGGCCTTGAGGGAAAGGATGGCATAGTCGATCAGATCGGGGTCCGTGGCGTTATCGAAAAACTCCCTGGCAGCCAGCCACTCTCTGTGCGCCTCCGCGAGGAGGGCTTCCTCGCTCGGAAGAGCGCCTGATCCACTTCCCTGGCCGTAAAGGCTGCGCAGGAGGTTG
>JBNATO010000314.1:0-1922 GCA_049701555.1 Thermacetogeniaceae bacterium
GAAGGGAGAGGAGAAGAGTATTGACAACAAAGTTGCACATAAGGCGGTGCCGCATTCCCCTGTCGATCTCTCGGAACAGGCTGTTGAAATATGTTTTCAGAGAAGGGCTGTTCTCGTAAGCGACCCTGAGGTTTCTCACCATCTCTTTGTGGAGGGGGAGGTAAGCGAGGGCCTCCATTGCCCTTAGCATTTTGGGAATGTTTGTGTCGGGATCTCCTTCTAGGTAATTCAGCACCTGTTCCAGGAGTTTTTCTGCGGCAAAGCGCTTGGCGAATTCCCAGTTTATTTTCGGCAACGCTCTCTTTTCCATTTCCACTTTTAACATGCCTCCTTAATAATAGTCGCTTATTTCCTAAAAAGCATATTTCATATCACAGGTTAACAACCCTCAAGGATTCTCAAAAATCGCTGGTTTGGTTTAAGAAACGGCCTGCAATAACTCGCTTAGGAAGCCGGCCAGCAGCTGATGCTGTTTCAAGCTGATCTTTGCCAGCTGTTGGTGAAAGCTGTTGATAAGGCCGGTTATCATACCTTCTTTGCCAGGAGGAGAGGGATCTTTGAATAAGGTTCCCAGAATTGTGCCTGAGAGCAGGGCCAATCGCTCCTCGGGCTTTTTGATCAGGTCGGTGATCTGGCGGATAAGCTTTGTCCCCTGTTTGTTGAAGATTATCAAGTAACCCATGAAGAGAGCGATTAAACCAGCACAGTACATGATGGGGCCCTTGGCCTCAGGAAGCAGGGCGAGCAGCTCATCTAGCTCGGAGTGAGCCTCCTCTCCGGCTGCAGACTGGAGCCTTTTGATTTTGTCTACCAAGAGCTGAGTCCATGCGATCCAGTCATCTTGTTTGACAGCTTTTTCCTCCATGAGCTGCTGAAGCTTGGATGTCGGCGTGTAGAAGAGCTGAGATCTGCCGGGATTCCTCCTTTCCTTGACTCCGTAGTGGGATTTCAGGTAACCGGCGTCCCTCAGGCGCTTGAGCATGTCATATGCTGTCCATTTGCTGACCCCTAACCTCTTGGCGACTGTGGTATAGTGAATCGGATTCTGGTGCTTTATGTAGTGTTCAAAGATACACTTCAGAAACTCTAGCTGCCTCTTGGTCAGGTCCATTGAGTTCACCCCTACCCAAAAGACCAATAATTTTTTTAGTGTTATTATATTCCCAAAATCATCGTTCTAAAACATCTGCTTGAGGTTGCGGCAGCAAAGTTAGTGCCAGATTTCTCATGAAATGTCTTGTTTGCTATGAAAGATCCAATTTTTCCTGGTGTTAACATCGGATAGGTGATTTGGGGCTGGTGGATTAAAGATGTCGTTTCTGTGCCGCTTTTGTGGTATCATCATACATGATATGGAAACGGAAAAAAGAGAGATGAAGGCGGGTTGAGTGCTATGGAAAATTCGGGGATGGTGCTGATGCCTGGTGACGTGAAAGACATGCTCCCCGCTGAGGCTAAGCGGAAGCGTGAGCTGGAGACCCGCCTCCTGGGCTTGTTCGAGTCTTACGGATATCAGGAGGTGGTAACTCCGACCTTTGAGTTCTATGAGATGCTTGAACCTGCCTTGGACAGGGGGATGCGCGAGCACCTCTTCCGCTTCATCGACGAGCAGGGAAGGATCATTGTTTTGAGGCCCGATATGACCACTCCTATTGCCAGGCTGATCAGCACCCGCCTGCGGGATAGAGAGCTGCCGATGCGCTTTTGCTATGTGGCTAACATTTTCAGGCGCGAGAATCACGCTGGGAGGCAGAGAGAGTTTTACCAGGCGGGTGTGGAGCTTGTCGGTGGGTCTGGGGCTGAGGCTGATGCCGAAGTGATCAGCCTGGCCTGTGAGGCCCTGAAGCTTGCAGGTGTCAGAAGCTTTCAGATCTCGGTCGGGCATGTCGAGGTTTTGGAGGGGGTGCTCGCGGAAGCTGGGC
>JBNATO010000315.1:0-1915 GCA_049701555.1 Thermacetogeniaceae bacterium
ACCATTTACTGTTAGAGCAGGTCCTGCCCAGTTGTTATTATCACGGATTCGGGTACTAATTTTTGATTATGCTAAATTGTTTTCTGGAAGCAATGAAGGTATTTTACTAAAAACTTTTTCAATATCGCTTTGATATTTAAGAAGAATGCTCAATGTGTTTTGGACAATTTCTTCATCAATGATATTGCTTCCTAGTGTAATGATCGATCTCGCCCAGTCGATGGTTTCGGCGATACTTGGGGCTTTTTTTAGCTTTTGTTTTCTCAACGCCTGGACGAAGCTTACAATTTGCTTCGCCAGGCTTTCTTTTATCCCAGGTACCTTTAAGTAAATTATATTGAGTTCTCTTTCAAAAGTTGGGTAATCGAGATATAGATGGATACATCTTCTCTTCAATGCATCCCCAAACTCTCGTGAGCTGTTGCTGGTAAGGACAACTACAGGGATATGGTTGGCTTTCACTGTTCCTAGTTCTGGGATGGTTACCTGATAATCTGAAAGAAGTTCCAGCAGGAAACTCTCAAATTCTTCATCGCTTTTGTCCACTTCATCGATAAGGAGTACTACGGGGTCTTTTGACAACAATGCCTCTAATAGCGGGCGTGTTAAAAGAAATTCTTCTGTAAAAATATCTTGTTTGGCTTCTTCCCAGTCCTTTTTTTGAGCTTGAGCTAGGTAAAGTCGTAATAGCTGTTTTTGATAATTCCACTCATATAATGCCTTTGCTTCGTCGAGTCCTTCGTAACACTGAAGACGTATTAATCTGCTGTTTGTGGCTTGTGCCAGCACTTTTGCGAGTTCGGTTTTGCCAACTCCTGCCGGACCTTCTACCAATAAAGGCTTTTGCAGTTTTAGCGCAAGGTATACTATTGTAGCAACATGGCGATCTGTTAAGTAGTTACAGGCAGCGAGTTTTTCTTGTAGCTCTTCAACAGAACCAAACATTCCCCCCAGTCTCTCCCCTAAAGATTTTTATTATAAACTATAGTTTGGTGCTTCTCTTGTTATATCAACGCTATGCGGGTGGCTTTCTTTTAGACCTGCATGCGTTATTTGGATAAACTTTGTCTTTGTCTGTAATTCTTCAATATTTCTTACACCGCAGTAACCCATTCCTGCGCGGAGTCCACCTATCAGCTGAAAGATGATTTCTGACACAGAGCCTCGATATGGTACACGCCCTTCTACTCCTTCTGGAACAAGCTTCTCTGGATTATCCTGGAAGTACCGGTCCATGCTTCCGCTTCGCATAGCGCTGAGGGATCCCATTCCGCGGTAAACCTTATACTTTCTACCCTGATATATCTCCAGTTCACCGGGGCTTTCCTCAGTTCCTGCAAGAAGGTTGCCTAACATTACGGTATTTGCTCCTGCAGCAAGAGCTTTAGTGATGTCTCCGGAATACTTTATGCCGCCGTCAGCTATTATGGGTATGCCGTATTTTTTAGCCTCCCTGGCACATTCCAGTATAGCGGTAATCTGTGGCACACCAATCCCTGCTACTACCCGTGTGGTACATATTGATCCGGGCCCAATTCCTACTTTCACTGCATCAGCTCCAGCTTTTATTAAATCAGCAGTGGCTTCAGCTGTAGCAACATTGCCTGCTATTAGAGGCAGGTCTGGATAGGTGCTTTTGACTTTCTCAACCGCCTTTAGCACACCGACCGAATGACCATGGGCAGTATCAATTACGATCACATCGACGCCTGCTTCGCGAAGCGCTGCTACTCTTTCCATGAGATCTGGCCCAACTCCAACTGCTGCTCCGGCAAGCAGCCTCCCCTTTGCATCTTTAGCTGAATTTGGGTATTGACGAGCTTTTTCGATATCTTTGATAGTAATGAGGCCTCGCAGGTTATAGTTTTCGTCAACTATTGGCAATTTTTCTATCTTATGCTTCCTCAAAATATTT
>JBNATO010000316.1:0-1890 GCA_049701555.1 Thermacetogeniaceae bacterium
CACATCAACGCCAGGGGGGATGTGGAGCCCTGCGCCTTTGCCCACTTTGCGGTCGACAACATCAGGGAGAAGAGCCTGAAGGAGGTGCTGCAGTCTCCCATCTTCAAGGCTTACCAGAAGCGCCAGCCGTTCTCGGACAACATGCTGCGGCCTTGTCCGATCATCGACGTACCCGAGGCCCTGCGGGAGATCGTCAGGGAGAGCGGGGCGCGTCCCACGCATGCCGGGGCGGAGACGGTGCTTTCTGGGGAGATCGGCGCCTATCTCGATCAGCGGGCTGCGAAGTGGAAGGAGATCTCCGACGAGATCTGGAGGAAGCGCAAGGAGGAAGGGAGGCCTTACCGCAGGCCTGTGGCCGCAAGCCGCCAGTAGCAGAGGAGAGCGGTGGGACACCGCCCGGGGCCTGTTCCCGGTTGCGGTGTCCCACATTTTTTGCCGCAGCTCCCCTTCAGAACGCCTGCTCTTCGCGCTGTTTTTCATCGACAGCAGCTGTCTGTAAATTCATCGGGCTTTTCAACCCTGTTGTCTGGGGTAACATATATTATAGGGTTGAGCATCGAAGAAATAGGTCAAAAGCTGGAAAGGAATGGCTATGAAGAGAGTTGCTAGCGTGATGAGAAGGGGCTTGTTGCTGGCGGCGATCGCCTTATCGGTCGCTGTCGCCATCCTCGTGCCTTTCATGCGCATCACCAGGATTGCTCATGCCAGGCATGGCGCTGATTATTGTGCCCATCCTGTTTACTATCGTGATGGTGTGATCGTCCTGATGTATCACAACATAGACCCTCAGGCCAGCGGGAATGGGGCGATCACGCCTGAGCGCTTCAAAGAGGACCTGGTGCTGCTCAAGGAAAAGGGGTTCAATTTCATCAGCGCCGAGCAGCTGGCAGCCTTCCTTGACGGGCGCGGCGATGTCCCCCCCAACGCCATCCTCTTGACCTTTGACGATGGTTACGAGGGGACCTATCGGTATGCCTTCCCTGTGCTCAGGGAAGAGCATGTCCCTGCTGTGGTCTTCATCATCGAGGGGTTCATGGGGACGAGGCGGGGGATGCTCACCTGGCAGCAGGTGGAGCTGCTCGAGAAGAGCGGGCTGGTGACTATAGGGGGTCATACCTTCGACCAGCACTACCGGATCCCGGGGAGAGACGGGATGTCGCTGATACCCGTGACGATAACTCCGATCAGGGATCCGAGAACAGGGGAAGAGGAGACTGCTGCTGACTATGAGAAGAGGATGCTGAAAGACAGCCTGGAGGCCCAGCATGTGCTCTATGCCAGGCTTGGCCACACGACCCCCTACTTTGCCTATCCTTATGGGGCCTACACCCCGCAGCTCGTGAGGATCCTGCACTCAGCCGGCTACCGCTACCTGTTCACGGTTCTCAGGGGGATGAATGGAAGAGGGCAGGACCGTGACCATATCTACAGGATCAATGCCGGCTCGCCGTGGGTTTCGCCGGGGCGCCTCTATGCCACCATAAGATGCGCAGCTCTCGGCGCCAGGCTCCCTCACAGGATCCCCTCTGCCTGGGTCCGTTCGTGACGAAGGGGCGGAGGCTTTGGAAGGAAACGAATAAAGAGGGGGAGGAATGGCAAAAATAACAGGGTAGCCGGGGATCTGTGAGGTGAAAGCGTTTGAGGAAGAGAATAGCAGCGGCTGTTGTTAGCATGGTGGTGACTGTGCAGCTCTTCTTCCCTCTTCTTCCGGCTGCCGGCTTCTTCCCCGAGGACGGCTTCGAGTCCTGCTGGATTATAAGAAATCTCGACGATTATGAAAAAGGGGATAGGGCCAGGGGTATATGGCGTCCTCTCAGTTACGAGGTGCGCCCTGGGGACACCCTCTGGGGGCTGGCCAGGCGCTGGGGGGTAGACCCTGGTGCGATCGCG
>JBNATO010000317.1:0-1879 GCA_049701555.1 Thermacetogeniaceae bacterium
ACCGAGGTCGACCCCAACACCCCTTATCCGGTGATCGACCTCATGCCAGAGCAGAGGAATCTCCAGGACATGGGGGGCACGATGCGGCTGGGGCTTTACCCCTGCCGCCTCCAGCCGGGGAGCCGCGCCATCCGCGCCTATGGGGTGGACTGCGTGCATGAGAGGCACCGCCACCGCTACGAGCTGAACAACCGCTTCCGTGACATCCTCGCCGAGAAGGGTTTGGCGATAACGGGGACATCCCCTGATGGCAGGCTCGTGGAGATCGTCGAGCTGCCGGACCACCCCTGGTTTTTGGGGTGCCAGTTTCACCCAGAGTTTAAGTCACGCCCCACAAGGCCGCATCCCCTATTCAAGGATTTCATCGGAGCGGCTTTGGAACAGAAACAGTGACCTGAACGAGGAGGTCTTCTCTTGTACGAGGCTCGTCTCATCGGGGAAAAGGAACGCCAGCTTTTCAACGAGTTCATCGCCTCTTCGCCGAAGCCGCACTTCCTCCAGACGTATGAGTGGGGGGAGCTGAAGAGGTTTACCGGGTGGCAGCCCCTGCGCCTGATGGTGACCAGGGACGGCCTCCCGATCGCCGCCATCTCCATCCTCAAGCGGCGCCTCCCCTTCTTCAACAGGTCGATCTTTTACGCTCCGCGCGGCCCGATCATCGGCAGGGATTGCGACCCTGCCGGAGAGGACTTTTTCTGGCAGGAGGTAAGGAAGCTGGGGCGCGCCCACAGGGCGATCTTTTTGAAGATAGACCCCGATGTGCCGAAGGAGGATGCGGCATACCGGGAGAATCTGGAGAGGAGGGGGTTCCGGCCCGCAGGGGGGAGCGGCGGATTCGGCGGTGTGCAGCCGCGCTTCGTCTTCCGCCTCGACATCACCCCCTCTGAGGAGGAGCTCCTTGCGGCTATGGAGAGCAAGACCAGGTACAACATCCGCCTGGCCGAGCGGAAGGGTGTGACCATAAGGGTCGCTGAGAACAGGCGCGACCTCGAGGTCTTCTACGAGATCCTGAAGGAGACCGCAGCCAGGGACAGGTTCCTGATCCGTGACTTCAGCTATTTCGAGAAGATCTGGGAGCTGTTCGTAGAGAAGGGGACAGCAAGGATCTTCCTGGCTGAGTACCGGGGAGAGGTGATCGCCGGGACGCTGGCCTTTCACTGCGGTCACCTGGTCTGGTACCTATATGGGGCTTCGAGCAACAGGTGGCGCAGCGTCATGCCCAACAACCTGCTGCAGTGGACGATGATCCGATGGGCGCGCTCCCTGGGCTGTACCGTCTACGACTTCCGGGGTGTGCCCGGGACGGCTGACCCCGACCACCCCTTGCACGGCCTCTACCGCTTCAAGAAGGGGTTCGGGGGGAAGTTCACGGAGTTCATAGGGGAGTATGACCTCGTCTTCTCTCCCTTCTGGTACTTCCTGTGGAGGCGGTTGCTCCCGATCTACATCAGGATCACTCACCGCCGCAGCCCCGGGCAGGAGGATGTATAGATGAGCGCGAGCGGCCATACCCGCTGGGTGGAGATCGACCTCGGCGCCATCGCTCACAACGTGGAGGAGGTGAGGAGGCTGCTCGGCCCTGGCGTCAGGCTGCTGGCAGTGGTCAAGGCCGACGCCTACGGGCACGGCCTGGTCGAGGTGAGCCGGGTGGCTCTCGCCCGGGGGGCCAGCATGCTCGGGGTGACCCACCCTGAGGAGGGGGTGGCCCTGAGGGAGTCAGGGATAGCGGCCCCGGTCCTGGTGTTCCGGCCGCTCCTGCCCGGGGAGGAGGAGATCGCCATCGCCTACCGGTTGACCCCTTCGGTGGGTTCACTGAGGCAGGCGCGGCGCCTGTCCGCTGCTGCGGAGCGGGCGTCGCAGCCTGTTGCCGTGCACCTCA
>JBNATO010000318.1:0-1877 GCA_049701555.1 Thermacetogeniaceae bacterium
CACGATTCTGGATGTTAATGCCGATCGCTTGCGCTATCTGGATGATGTATTCCGTGGAAGAGTAAGGACAGTGATTTCAAATGAATATACCATTGCGCAATCTGTTGCAAAAGCAGATTTGCTGATTGGTGCTGTTCTACAGACAGGAAAACGTGCTCCCAAGTTGGTTACTGAAGAGATGGTACGGAGTATGCAGCCGGGTTCTGTGATTGTAGATGTGGCGATTGACCAGGGCGGATGTGTGGAGACTATTGATAGAGTTACAACACACAGCGATCCGGTTTATGTAAAGCATGGGGTGATCCACTATGCTGTTGCTAACATCCCTGGAATAGTTCCACGGACCTCGACACTTGCTCTTACGAACGCTACTCTGCCTTATATCATTAAACTTGCAGATCTAGGTCTGGATGCTGTTAAGGCAGATGCTGCCTTTGCGAAAGGTGTGAATACATATCAAGGATATCTCACACATGAAGGTGTTGCTACTTCGCTAAATATGGAGTACGTGCCTTTAGCGAAACTTATGTAAACAGGTAAAAGGGGTAAGAACTAATGTTCAGCGGCAATGATGAACTGGTAAAAGTGGATCCAGAGGTTGCCTCGATTATAAATAAAGAACTGAAGCGTCAGCGTACGAAGATAGAGCTCATTGCGTCGGAGAATTTTGCGAGCAAGGCTGTAATGGCAGCCATGGGGACGGTTTTAACCAATAAGTATGCAGAGGGGTACCCCGGCAGGCGTTACTACGGCGGGTGTGAATTTGTTGATGAAGTTGAGGAACTTGCCATAGAGCGTGCGAAGAGGCTGTTTGGTGCGGAGCATGTGAATGTTCAGCCGCATTCAGGATCCCAGGCTAACATGGGTGTTTATTTTGCGGTGTTAAATCCCGGGGACACGATCCTGGGGATGGATTTGGCGCACGGCGGCCACCTGACGCACGGGAGTCCTGTGAACATCTCTGGTAAGTATTTCAAGGTTGTATCTTACGGAGTGAACCGTGAGACGGGGAGGATCGATTACGATGAGGTGGAGCGCCTTGCTATTGCGCATAAACCGAAGCTGATTATAGCGGGGGCAAGTGCCTACCCGAGGATCATCGATTTTGCTCGTTTTAGAGAAATAGCCGACCGCGTTGGGGCATATCTGATGGTTGATATGGCCCATATCGCTGGGCTGGTGGCTGCGGGATTACATCCTTCCCCGGTGCCGTATGCCGACTTTGTGACGACAACTACCCATAAGACCCTGCGGGGGCCTCGGGGAGGCATGATTCTCTGTCGTAAGGAATTTGCTCAAGCGATAGACAAGGCGATATTTCCCGGCATACAAGGCGGGCCTCTGATGCATGTCATTGCAGCTAAGGCGGTTGCTTTCAAGGAAGCACTTCAGCCGGAATTTGTTGAATACCAGAAGATGGTTGTAGCCAATGCGAAAGCGCTGGCAAAACGGTTGATTGAAAATGGATACAATCTTGTTTCAGGCGGTACAGATAATCACATGATGCTTGTTGACCTGCGGAATAAGGGGATTACTGGGAAGCAGGCGGAGGAGTTGCTTGATGAGGTGAACATTACAGTGAATAAAAATGCTGTGCCCTTTGATCCTGAAAAGCCACAGGTGACGAGCGGCATTCGTATAGGGACAGCAGCTGTTACTACTCGGGGAATGAACGAAGAAACGATGGTGGAAATTGCGGACATTATCCACTGGACATTGACGAAGGAGAAGAAACCCGAAGAAATTCGAGAAGCTGTGAAAAATATCTGCGAAAGATTTCCGCTGTATAACTCTTAAGTCAGTTTTAAGAATTGGAGGAAACAGCATGGTGGATATGTAATGTCAAGCGTCAGTGAAAATGTCAGGTAGAACTCGTC
>JBNATO010000319.1:0-1861 GCA_049701555.1 Thermacetogeniaceae bacterium
CGCACGGGCCAAACGAAAGAAGGGATTCTCTGCGCCTGGGCAATACTCACCGATGGCCGACGAGTCTTACTTCACCTTGGGCTGGGCAACAAGGAGAGTTATGAGGACTGGCTAGACTTCCTTCGTGATATGGTGAAGCGGGGACTAAAAACACCGACAACAGTGACTACCGACGGGGCTCCCGGGCTGATTAAGGCCGTGGAGGCAATGTGGCCGAAGAGCTTACGAATCCGGTGCTGGGCACACAAAGCCCGCAACATCCTGGAAAAGGTGCCCGAGTACGCACGAGCCGAGGTTAAAGCTTACCTTCAGACCATCCGTGAAGCTCCTACTCTCGAAGCCGGCCGCCTCGCTGCCCAGCAGACCATTGAGTGCTTCAAGAAACAGTTCCCATCGGCTATGCAGAGTCTAGCGGACGACCTAGAGGCCAGCTTGAATCACCTTCGCGTTCCAGTGGCTCATAGAAAGTTTGTCCGCACTACAAACCTGATTGAGCGTAGCTTTGAAGAAGAAAGGAGGCGGACCAAGACATTACCCAAATTCTTCGGTGAACACAGCGCTCTCAAACTAGTCTTCGCCGCCTTAACGCGCGCTACAAGACGGTGGCAGAAGATCCATATCACGGAACTTGAGCAAAAGCAAATGCAGAAACTTCGGCAATCCCTCGGCCTTGACCCTGATCCCAACTCCGGGATACGGAAGGAGCAGCTAGAAAGCGAAAAAATCAGTGCTAGTGCGTAAGCCAGGCCTCAAACCATTTTACAGCAGACTCTGGACATCACCCGCCTACTCTGATGAATGCTGGCACGGATGTGGGATTACTTTCTGCTTGTTTTGTCTTGCCGATAGGTGATTCGATAGAAGAAATTTTTGAGACGATCAAGCACACAGCATTGATTCAACAACGTGGAGGGGGTACTGGTTTTTCTTTTTCCAGGCTACGTCCTAAGAATGACGTTGTAATGACCACCAAAGGGCAAGCTAGTGGGCCTGTATCGTTCATGAAAGTATTTAATGCAGCTACCGAGGCAATCCGGCAAGGTGGAAGACGTAGAGGGGCCAGTATGGCATGTTTGAGAGTAGACCACCCAGATATAATTGAATTTATCCGTGCCAAAGAAAACCCCGGGGAATTGACCAATTTCAATATTTCCGTGCTGGTTACTGACAATTTCATGGCGGCGCTTAAATGCAATGGACGCTATCCTTTGATTAACCCACGAACAGGCAAAGAAGTAGGCAGGTTAAGTGCACGTGAAGTTTTTGGCCTGATAGTTCAAAAGGCATGGGAAAGTGGAGAACCGGGCGTAGTTTTTATTGACAGGATTAACGAATTTAACCCAACACCCGAAGTGGGTGCAATCGAGGCAACGAACCCATGCGGCGAGCAGCCTCTTCTCCCCTATGAGTCATGCAACCTTGGTTCAATAAACATGTCGGCAATGGTTAAGAACGGCGATATTGATTGGAAAAAGCTTCAACGCACAGTAAAAACAGCAATACATTTTCTCGACAATGTGATTGACGCAAATGAATATGTTTTACCAGAAATTAGAAATATCACCAAAGCCAATCGGAAAATTGGACTTGGCGTTATGGGTTTTGCAGACATGCTAATCAAGATGGGAGTTCCTTACAATAGTGAAGACGGGTTGCGGGTTGCTGAAGCTGTAATGAAGTTTATTTCCGACGAAGCACGTAAGGCGTCAATAGAGCTTGCCCAAAGCAGAGGAGTATTTCCGAATTGGGAAAGGAGTATTTGGGCTTCCCGTGGCCTTGCTATTCGCAATGCAACTGTAACCACCATTGCGCCCACAGGTTCGATTTCGCTTATCGCTGGTTGCTCTAGTGGGATTGAACC
>JBNATO010000320.1:0-1853 GCA_049701555.1 Thermacetogeniaceae bacterium
ATCCAGGATCTCCGATTCATCGAAGAAGAGGGAGATCTCCCTCGCTGCGCTCTCCGGCGAGTCCGAACCGTGGATCACGTTCCTCCCGATATCGATGCCAAACATGCCGCGGATCGTCCCAGGAGCAGCTTTGGCCGGATCGGTGGCTCCCATCATCTCCCGCACAAGGCTGATGCAGTTTCGCCCCTCTAGGACCATGGCGACGACCGGGCCAGAGGTGATGTAATCCACCAGCCCCTGGAAGAATGGTTTCTCGCGGTGCTCGGCATAATGCCGCGAAGCCAGCTCCCTGCTGACCCTCATCATCTTCAGGGCGACGATCTTCAAGCCCCGCCGCTCGAAGATGCGGATGATCTCGCCCACGAGCTGGCGCTGCACCCCGTCCGGTTTGACCATCACAAAGGTTCTCTCCACTTCTGTCTCCCCCTTATGTCATGCCTGCTGCATCAACATCTCAAACTCGTGGCGCTCGATGGTCTCTTTCTCCATCAGTGTCTTCGCCACCAGGTGCAATTTATTCATGTTGTTTTCGAGTATCTCCTTCGCCCTCTGGTAGCACTTCTCGATCATCCTGCGGGCTTCCCTGTCGATGGCATAGGCGATGGCCTCGCTGTAGTTGCGCTCACGGGCGATATCGCGCCCCAAGAACACCTGCTCCTCCGAGGAACGCCCAAACGTCATCGGTCCCAGCTCTTCTGACATCCCGTACTCGGTGATCATCTGCCGCACGATGCTGGTAGCGCGCTCCAGGTCGTTCTTGGCGCCAGTGCTGATGTCGTTGAGGACAAGGCTCTCTGACACCCGGCCGCCCAGCAGCGTGGTGACCTCGTCGAGGAGGTGCGATTTTGTCTTGTAGTTCCTGTCCTCTGTCGGCAGCAGAAGCGTGTATCCTCCCGCCCTGCCGCGCGGGATGATGGAGATCTTGTGGACAGGATCGGTGTGGGGAAGGAGGCTGCTGACGACCGCATGTCCCGCCTCATGGTAGGCCACAAGCCGCTTCTCCTCCTCGCTCATCACCCGGGACTTCTTCTCAGGCCCGGCGATCACCCGCTCTATGGCATCCTCCATATCCTTCATGGTGATCTTTTTCCTGCCGCGCCGCGCAGCGAGCAAGGCCGCCTCATTCACCAGGTTCGCCAGATCGGCCCCGGTGAATCCCGGCGTTCGGCGAGCAAGCACCTCGATGTCGACATCATCGTCCAAGGCCTTGTTGCGGCAGTGCACCTTGAGGATCTCCCTTCTCCCCTTGATGTCCGGCTTATCGACGACGATGTGCCTGTCAAAGCGGCCCGGCCTCAGGAGAGCGGGATCGAGGATGTCCGGCCTGTTGGTCGCGGCGATCACGATGATCCCTTCGTTGGCGTTAAACCCATCCATCTCCACGAGGAGCTGGTTCAGCGTCTGTTCCCGCTCATCGTGGCCTCCGCCCAGCCCTGCCCCGCGGTGCCTGCCTACAGCATCGATCTCATCGACAAAGACGATGCAGGGGGCATTCTTCTTCGCCTGCTCGAAGAGATCCCGCACTCTAGCTGCTCCTACCCCAACGAACATCTCCACGAAGTCGGAGCCGCTGATGCTGAAAAAGGGCACTCCTGCTTCTCCTGCCACAGCGCGCGCCAGGAGGGTCTTCCCCGTACCAGGCGGCCCATAGAGGAGCACCCCCTTGGGGATGCGCGCTCCGATCTCATTGTAGCGCTTGGGGTCCTTGAGGAAATCGACTATCTCCTGCAACTCCTCAACAGCCTCGTCAACACCGGCAACATCGGCAAAGGTGACCTTCTTCTTGTCAGGCTCGAGGAGTCGCGCTCGGCTCCTGCCGAACTGCATGACCCTGTTGCCGCTCCCCTGTGTCT
>JBNATO010000321.1:0-1848 GCA_049701555.1 Thermacetogeniaceae bacterium
TGTTCAGGAGGTAGCCGCGCAGCAATTCCACGACATAGCTCAAGGGATTGACAGTCGCAACAACCCGAAGCCAGTGAGGCATGATGGCAACAGGATAAAGGGCGTTGCTTGCGAAGAACAGCGGCATTGTTATCACCTGCCCAACTCCCATAAAGCGCTCCCTTGTCTTGAGCAGAGCAGCAAAGATCATCGAAAGGGTGGAGAAAAAAGTCGCCCCGACCACAACGGTGAGGATGCTCAGCAGCACGCCGACAATGCTCCAGCGGATACCCAGCCTCAGCAAAAAGGCGAGAAAGAGAATAATCAACACCTGGCTGGTAGCGCGCAGTCCGGCACCTAGAGCCTTGCCCGTTACAAAAGATGCGCGTGGCACAGGCATGGCTAAAAGCTTTTGCAGGATCCCCTGGTCGCGGTCCCAGATGATGCTCAGGCCAAAGAAGATGGCGATAAACATCATCGATTGGGCAAGGATCCCGGGAGCCATGAAGGTCTGGTAACTGATCCCTCCGGTGGGAATAGCCCGGATCCGGGAAAAGGCCTGGCCAAAAATCAGCAGCCACAACACCGGCTGGACAGCTCTGGTAAACACCTCGGTAGGATCGTGACGCAGTTTCCGGAACTCCATTTCGGCCACCGCCGCCGTTCCTGACAGATATGCGCTCAATCGGTCAAAAAGCCCTAACGGGCGGAGCAGCCGCTCTTCAGCTGAAGCGCTGGACACGCCGTCGAAGCTGTCGCACTTCACGAAAACTCCCTCCCGTTTCCAGCTGATCTCCCGTAAAGTAGGTAAAAACCTCTTCCAGAGTGGCATTGGGATCGCCGGTTCTTTCTTTCAGCTCCTGAGGAGTGCCTTGGGCAACGATCCTGCCGTGGTTCATGATCGCCAGGCGGCAGCAGATGGCCTCAGCCTCCTCCATGTAATGGGTGGTGATCAGGATCGTGACACCAGTCTCCTTCCGCAGCAATTCCAGCGTATTCCACACAGTTTGCCGGGCCATAGGGTCGAGACCTACAGTGGGCTCGTCCAGGATCAACAGCCGCGGGCGGTGCAGGATGGCCTGGCCGATCTCCAGGCGCCTGATCATCCCCCCAGAATACTCCCGCACAAGCTGATGGGCAGCGTGCTGCAGGCTGAGAAGCCCCAGGATCTCCTGGATTCGCCGCTGGCGCTCTTCCTTCCCCAAGCGCAAAAGCTTGGCGAACAGCAGCAGGTTTTCATAACCGGTCAGAGTCCCATCTGCAGACAGGGCCTGGGGGACGTACCCGATCAGCCGGCGCACATCCATTCCCTCGATCAGCACCTGCCCAGAAGTAGGGGGAAGAAGGGTTGCCAGAATCCGGATGGTTGTGGTCTTCCCAGCACCATTCGGCCCCAGCAGGCCGAACACTTCCCCACGCTGGATTTCAAAGCTGATCCCGGCCACAGCTTCATGTCTTCCAAAGCGTTTCACCAAATCTCTTACTTCGACAGCATAGGCCATGCGACACCCTGCCTTTCTCAAAACACGCTTAGCTCTCATTGCGGTTGAGCTTCTCCACAAGCTGCAACAGCAATGAACGCTCTTCTAGAGTCAGAGGACTCAACAACTCCGCTAGGGCGGACCGCTGCTCCTCCGCCCAGCGCTGCAGCGCCTCCAGCCCGGCCGGAGTCAATTCCACCGTGACCACTCTCTCATCCTGCTTCTGCCGGTCGCGCTGCACCATGCCGATCTTCTCCAGGCGCTTGACCGCCGTACTGGCCGAGCTGCTGGTGATCCCCAGACCCTCGGCCAGCTCCCCGATCGTCAGCTTCCCAAAGTGTTTCAAGCGCTTCATCAGCCAGAACTGCTCAGGAGTAATTTTACCCCT
>JBNATO010000322.1:0-1837 GCA_049701555.1 Thermacetogeniaceae bacterium
ATACGCGCTGCCTACCAGACGGGCCGCGGCACGATCGTGATGCGCGGTCGGGCGACGGTGGAGAAGGCTTCAGGGAACCGCGCCCAGATCGTGATCACTGAGCTCCCCTACCAGGTGAACAAGGCCCGCCTCGTGGAGCGGATCGCCGAGCTGATCCGGGAGAAGAAGCTGGATGGCATCACTGACCTCAGGGATGAGTCCGACAGAAACGGCCTGCGGGTGGTCATAGAGCTGCGCAGGGATGCCAACCCCAAGGTAATACTGAACAGGCTCTACAAGCACACCCAGCTCCAGGAGACCTTTGGGGTGATCATGCTCGCCTTGGTCGACGGTGAGCCGCGGATCTTAAGCCTTAGGGACATGCTGGAGCACTACCTCAACCACCAGATCGAGGTTGTGCGGCGCAGATCCCGGTACCAGCTGAGAAAGGCCGAGGAGCGGTTGCACATCGTGCAGGGCCTGATCGTCGCCCTTGACCATATAGACGAGGTGATCACCCTGATCCGCGCCTCCAAGACCGTCGATGAGGCGCGCAGGGGTTTGATGGAGAGCTTCGGTCTGAGCGAGCGCCAGGCTCAGGCGATCCTGGACATGCGTCTGCAGAGGCTGACAGGATTGGAGAGGTCGAAGATCGAGGAGGAAGGGGCAGAGCTGGAGAAGAGGATCTCCTATCTCAAGGAACTCCTCTCCAGCGAAGAGAAGCTCAAGGGCGTGATCAGGGATGAACTCCTGGAGATCAAGGAGAAGTTCGGGGACGACAGGCGAACGGAGATCGTAGCGAAGGCTCCTGAGCTGACCGCAGAGGATACTATACAGGAGGAGTATGTGGTGATCACCCTCACCGGCAGGGGTTACATCAAGAGGATCCCTGTCGACGCCTACCGCGGGCAGCACCGCGGGGGTCGGGGTGTGACCGCCCTAACGACTAAGGACGATGACTTTGTGGAGCATCTGTTTGTGGCTTCTACCAAGAGCTATATACTCTTCTTCACGAACAAGGGGAAGGTGTACAGGCTCAAGGTCTATGAGGTCCCCGAGGGGAACAGGCAGGCGAAGGGGACAGCCCTTGTCAACCTGCTCCCTCTCTCAGCTGACGAGCGCGTCACAGCGGTGATCCCCTTGAAGGAGTTTCGCCCGGACCGCTACCTCCTGATGGCGACGAAGAAGGGGATGGTCAAGAAGGGCGTCCTCGCGGATTACGAGACCAACAGGAGAGACGGCATCATCGCCATCCGCCTCGGCGAGGGGGACGAGCTGATCGGGGTGAAGCTGACGGAAGGGGACAGCGAGGTGATCCTGGCCACGAGGAAGGGGATGGCCCTGCGCTTCAGCGAACAGGAGGTCAGGGCGATGGGGCGCTCCGCCGCTGGGGTGCGCGGCATCCGCCTGGGCCCCGACGACGAGGTCGTGGGGATGGAGCGGGCGGAGCCCGGCCACCAGCTCCTCGTTGTCACCGAGAGGGGCTATGGCAAGAAGACCCCCCTCGACCAATACCGCCGCCAGGGGCGTGGTGGGAAAGGGATAGGGACCCTGAAGATATCCGAGCGCAACGGGTGCCTGGTGGCGGTGAAGGTCGTCCGGAGCGGCGACGAGGTGCTGCTGATGAGCGAAGGGGACACGATGATACGCATCCCTGTGGATGAGATACCTCAGCAGGGGAGGATCACCCAGGGTGTGAAGCTGATGAGGCTGGGCGAGGGTGAGCGGGTGGTTGCTGTCGCCAAGCTCCCCCTTGCGAGCCTCAAGGATGTCCATTAACTTGTTAAGCCTTCCGCTCTGCAGTAGAATATAAAAAACCAGGAAGAGCTGATGTCTATATCTGATTGAGGAAAGGATG
>JBNATO010000323.1:0-1813 GCA_049701555.1 Thermacetogeniaceae bacterium
GCCTGGCGTGGACAGGGAGGCAGCCCATCTCAGGAACACCTACAACATCGAGGAGGAGCTCTATGAAGTCCTGATGAAGGACATCGAGGAATACGAGCGGGTAGCTCCGGAGATCGTGGAGTACGACGCCTACAACGCCGACGACGCCGACCTTTTGGTCATCGCCCACGGTGTCGTCTTCCGGTCAGCTGCCATGGCGGTGAGGGAGCTGGCGGAACAGGGGATGAGGGTCGGCTACTTCCGGCCGATCACCCTAAGGCCGTTCCCGAGGGAACAGCTCAAGGAGGCTGCTGCCAAGGCGAAGAAGCTCCTCGTAGTGGAATCCGCCTACGGTCAGCTTCTGAAGATGGTGAAGGAAAACATCTACGGCCTGGACGTCCCGATCGAGACGCTCCTCAGGCCTGGAGTGGGGATCACCCCTGAAGAGGTAGCGGAGAAAGCCAAGGCCGTGCTGGCCGGGAAGGAGGCCTAATCGAGATGGGAGCAGCGGAGATACTTCCGAAGATGCCCAAGAGCTGGAACCTGGCGTCCAAGCCTCACAAGTTCTGCCCGGGGTGCGGGCACGGGTTAGTCCTTAAGGCGTTGGGCGAGGTCATCGACGAGCTCGGCATCCAGGACAGAGTGGTCTTCGGGTGCGACATCGGGTGTTCGCTTCTGTCGTGGGACTTCTTCAACGTCGACACCATCCAGACCCATCATGGCAGGACGACCCCGGTGATGGTGGGGCTGAAGCGAGCCAACCCGGACCTCATCGTCATCGCCTACATGGGGGACGGCGGGGGATACGCCATCGGGTCGCAGCACCTGGTCAACGCCGCCAACCGCAACGACATCATCACAGCGATCCTGGTAAACAACACAGTATATGCCATGACCGGCGGGCAGATGGCCCCGACCACGATGCCCGACCAGAAGACGGAGACGACGCCGTACGGGAGGGACATCAAGGAGGCAGGCTACCCGATGCTCGGCCCCGAGATGGTGGCGGCGATCTCCCACGAGGGGGCGTACGTGGCGAGGGGGAGCGTCGCCAAGTACCGGCAGCTGAGGACCTTCCTCAAGAAGGCGATCGAGAACCAGATGGCTGGCAGGGGCTTCTCCTTTGTGGAGGCCTTGTCCACCTGCCCGACCAACTGGCGCACCAACGCTGAGAAGACCTGGGACTTCGTGGAGAACGTCATGCCGCGCTACTTCCCGATCGGGGAGTTCAAGGTCCCAGGTGGGAAGGAGGAGTAGCGATGGGCAAAGCCGTGAAGATAGCCTTAGCGGGCGAAGGCGGGCAGGGGGTGCAGTCGGTAGCCCAGATCCTGACTGAGGCTGCTGCCCTGGAGGGGAAGGAGGTGCTCTACATCCCCAACTTCGGTGTGGAGCAGCGCGGCGGCGTCTCGATCGCCTTTGTCCAGATCGGTGACGAGAGGATCGGGGCACCGAAGTTCAAGACAGGCGACATCGTCGTCGCCTTGAGCGACCGTGCGGTCAGGCGGGTCAAGATGCACGTAGGGCCTGAGACCCTCTTCGTCTACGACGCCAGCATCGAGGGGGTGGAGGATGACCTTCCGAAGAACGCCAGGAAGGTGTTGGCGATACCCGCTCTGGAGACAGCGAACAGGGAGCTGCACCCGAGGGTCTTCAACGTCCTGATCATGGGGGCGGTCATCGGGGCCACCCGAGTTGTGAGCCCTGAGAAGGCTAAGGAGGCCATCGAGAAGGAGCTGGGGTCGAAGTTTGAGAAAGACCCGGAGCTGAGAGAGCTCAACTTCAAGGCCTTGGAGAAGGGGATCGAGCTCATAGAGAGGATGGGGGTAGCATAGAT
>JBNATO010000324.1:0-1809 GCA_049701555.1 Thermacetogeniaceae bacterium
GCCTCTCCTGGCCAGTTTGCAATGCTCAGGTGTGGCGACACCTATGATCCCTTTCTGCGGCGGCCTCTGAGCTTTCACTGTGTTGATGTGGGGAAGGGAGAGGTAAGCTTTCTCTACCGCGTGAAGGGGGTGGGGACAAGGTGGCTTGCTGGACTTCACAGGGGAGATGTTTTATCGGTTTTGGGACCGCTCGGGCGAGGGTTTCGCTACTCTCCGGGAAAGAGGAAAGGATTGCTGGTGGGAGCCGGGCTGGGAGCAGCTCCCCTCCTTTTCTTGGCTGAAAGGCTCGCTGGAGCCGGATGGCAGCTTTTGATCCTGCTGGGAGCTGCGACGAAGAGCAACATTTTGAGAGTAGAGGCCTTTGAGAGGTTTGGGCTCGTCAAGACGATCGCTGAAGATGGAAGTACGCCGAAGAGGGGAACTGTCCTCGACCTCTTGGAAGAAGAGATCAAGCACGGCGAATGGGAGAGCATTTATGCCTGCGGGCCCCAGGCAGTTCTGAAAGGAGTTCAGGAGATCAGCGTTCGCACTGGGATCCCTGCCCAGATCTCTGTCGAAGAAAGGATGGCCTGCGGTCTCGGCGCATGTCTGGGCTGCGCCTGCCGCTCCGCCTCCCATTCTGGATACGTGCGTGTCTGCAGAGAAGGCCCCGTCTTCGAGGCAGGGAAGGTGATTTTAGGTGATTGACCTTTCGGTTGAGATCGCCGGAATAAAGCTGCAGAACCCTGTTATGGTGGCCTCTGGGACCTTTGGCTGTGGAGAGGAATATTCGCCTATCTTCGATGTCAGGCGTTTGGGTGCCATCGTCACCAAAGGGCTCACTTTGGAACCATGGGAGGGTAACAAGCCGCCTCGGATCTGTGAAACTCCTGCTGGCCTTCTCAACTCGATTGGTCTTCAGAACCCAGGGGTCGAGGCTTTTATTAAGGAAACTCTCCCTGGTATGAGAGCATATGGCATTCCGGTGATCGCCAATATCGCTGGGTTTACAAAAGAAGAGTACGTTGAGATCGCCAAACGCCTCACAGATGCAGGCGTTGATGGTTTAGAGCTCAATATCTCCTGCCCTAACGTCAAAAGCGGAGGTATGGCCCTGGGAGCTATCCCGGAGTTGGCTGCAGAAGTTGTCGGGTCGGTTGTTGAAGCCACAACGCTGCCGGTGATCGTCAAATTGACGCCTAATGTGACAGATATCGTGGCTCTTGCTCGGGCAGTCACGGATGCTGGTGCCGCTGCTCTGTCGTTGATCAACACGCTCTTAGGGATGGCCATCGATGTTAATACCCGTAAACCGATATTGGGAAATACCGTAGGTGGGCTTTCTGGCCCTGCTATCCGTCCGGTTGCAGTGAGAGCGGTATGGCAGGTTTCGCAAGCGGTAAGTGTGCCTGTAATCGGGATGGGGGGGATCTGCAAGGGTGAGGATGCTCTCGAGTTTATCCTTGCCGGAGCCAGCGCGGTTGCTGTGGGGTCGGCTCTATTCCATGATCCCCTCGCAGCCATAAAAGTCATCTCTTATTTGGAAGAGTATTGCCAGAGAAATGGCATAGATGACTGGAAGGTGCTCATAGGAGCTGCATGGAAAAACAGGCAATGAGGAGCTGTTTCTTATGGATCTCAAGGATAGATTGATCGTTGCGCTCGATCTAGATGATGAAGAAGAGGCTTTGCAGCTTGTGGAACAGCTGCGCGGAAACGTGGGGATGTTCAAAATCGGCCTTGAGCCCTTTTGTCTCTTTGGCCCTGCCTTTGTAGAGAAGGTTCAGGAAAGGGGTGGCGAAGTCTTTCTCGATCTCAAGTTCCATGATA
>JBNATO010000325.1:0-1756 GCA_049701555.1 Thermacetogeniaceae bacterium
TGTCAACGGACAGTGAAAATGTCACCTAAAAAAGGCTTTATCTGGACTGAGAAAATGTCACCCATATTGATCATTCATCCGGACTGAGAAAATGTCACTTTTAAGTTAATGGGAGGCGGCGGTCTTGACGGCCACCCCTCACGTGGTTAAGTTAAAAACACCGACGGGGCGGCTCCGGGGAACATGCGACAAGGACGCAGCACACCCCGTCAGGTAAACAATTGTACCACATGAGGGGACCCCGGCCGTCAAGACTACCCTACGGCGCCGCCTGAAAGCCTCAAGGGCTCACCAAAGAACATGCAGACATTGAGGGGCGAGTTGCTAAAGCAGGAACCAGAAACCTTTTAGAACTATTGTTTAAACTTATCAAGAAGATAATAATCAATGGGGTCTAGTTTCCGCTTTGCAGGCAGACGTGGGGTCCGCCGCCACGGGTGGTCCGGAGCAGGTTTCTTCGTGCCATGCGGAAGTTTGGGCTGGGATTTGGACTGACCTTGTTCCTGCTCTGTATTCGCATTTGATGGCGGGCAAAAGATTTTAAGAGCAAATAACCTGTCCTGATAAAGAGCACTCAGAGAACCATCCAGGCTCGTAAGCACAATAACCTTGCTCCGGGGGCGGAGTAGGGCCACATTACCCCGGGAATCGATTAGCTGATAGCTGCGTCTGCCGTATGAGATGGTGGAACCGTTGGAAGCCTTACGCTCCTCTTTCAAACAAATAATCTGCATAAGCTCCTGCGGGGACGGTACTGGCCGGAAGGCTGGTTCAGGATCCGCCGGTTCTGTAGCGAAACGGGCATTAAAGCTGGCAATAAACTCCGGGAGAAAAGCATTAGCATCTTCCAGTGTAGAGATACCGGCCAGGCGCAACTCAATAACCAAACGATGCTGTAGAGTGCCCCAGAGACGTTCCACACGGCCTTTGGCCTGTGGGGAGCGGGCAGCGATATGAATAATGCTCAGTTCATTTAGAGCCCGTCCGAATTGGGTAAGAGGTACTTTTTTACCGGCCAACTCCTCCTCGATTGAAAGCCTGTCAGTTTTGGGGGAGAAGAAAATAGTATGCCGGTCGCTGTAGAGGCTGTAGGGAACCCCATGGTTTTCTATGACCTGCTGGAGCATCTGGAGGTAGCCAATCGTGTCCTCCTGTAGTCGGAAGGATAGGCCCAGGATTTTTCCGGTAGCATCGTCAATAGCCCCATGGAGGCTCATTTTTGGTCCTCTTCCTTCCAGCCAGTCGAAGGGACTGGCATCACACTGAACAAGCAGGCCTTCTTTAGGCATCCGGTCGCGGGAGCGCCGGCGACGGGCAGTCTTATGGGAATGGGGGTTATGAACACCAGCTTTAGCAAGGATGCGGCGAACAGTGCGGGCAGAAAGGATGATGTCCTGGTATTTCGCCAAAAGTTCAGCCATATGCTCACAACTAGCATCCCGATACTCGTTTTGGGCCAGCTGAACCACTTTGTCGTATACTGACTTGGGCACAGCATGGCTAGGCTTACGACCCCGGTTTTTGTGAGCCAGGAACGCCACACCCTCTTTTTGCATACCTCCTTTGAGGCGTTTTACCTGACGTTCACTCAGACCGAGAAGCTGTGCTGCCTGTCGGACCGTTAATTTACCGGTAAGAACCTGTTCCATAACGAACACCCGTTTTGCTTCCTTTGCGCTCAAGAAAATGTCTCCTCTCTCCATGGTGACATTTTCTCAGACCGCTTACAGGGTGACAATATCACAGTCCGACGACA
>JBNATO010000326.1:0-1738 GCA_049701555.1 Thermacetogeniaceae bacterium
AGTGGCCCTCGGCGCAGCCCTTCTGGCCATGGCCGGGCAGTCCATGCCGCCGGTATGCCTCACTACGTTTGTTGTGGTCGGCATCGTGGGAGGGATCCTCGCCAAGAAAGTGGACCCCGTACGCGTCATGCTCATGGCCTTACCCGTTACCGTCTACTTTACGCTGGTGGGTCTGGCGGCCTGGTTCCAGGTATTCTAGTGGACGGGCTGGAGGAGGGCAGCAACGTTAGCCGAGCTCGTTTTTCAAGGAGTCATCCATGCCGCTAAATAGCGGCACCACGAAGGATGAAAATGGATAGAGGGCGAACTTGTATGGCGTCACCCGGATGAAGAAGGTCGTTTTCCCTTGGTGCCGATAAGCCCGACAAGGAGTCTGACCTCGGCGATCGCGGGGGCACCACAAAATGTAGCCTCCTAGGGGAGAGCACGCGAAGGAGAGTCGCAAGGGGACGATCGCCGCGCCGGGAGAAACGGAGGGTTAAGGCGATGCAAGTGACCTATGAACGTTGCGGCGGGTTGGATGTTCATAAGAAGAGCGTGACCGCGTGTGTCATCACCCCAGAAGGAAAAGAAACGCGGACGTATGGGACAATGACCCGGAACCTACTGGAGATGGTTGATTGGCTACAAGCGAAGGGTGTAACACACGTAGCCATGGAGAGCACAGGCGTCTACTGGAAACCCATCTACAACCTGCTGGAGGAGACAGGGATTCAGCCGATGGTAGTCAATGCTCGCGACATGAAGAATGTGCCGGGGCGGAAGACAGACGTTAAGGATGCGGAGTGGATCGCTGATCTTTTGCGGCACGGGCTGTTGCGGGGAAGTTTTATTCCCTCGCGTGCACAGCGAGAGTTAAGAGAACTGGTACGCTACCGGCGCAGTTTGATTGAGGAGCAATCTCGGGAGGTAAATCGTATTCAAAAGGTACTCGAAGGGGCCAATATCAAGCTAGGGGATGTGGCTGCGGACGTGCTTGGCAAATCTGGCCGGGAGATACTGGAGTGCCTGGTGCAAGGGGAGACTAACCCGGAAAAGCTGGCGGATTTGGCACGAGGACGTTTGAAAAAGAAACGGGAGGAACTAGCAGAAGCGCTGCGGGGTGTAATGGGACCCCACCAGCGTATGATGCTGGCGTCCCAGCTACGCCACATCGACTTTCTCGACCAGGAGATCGCCCGGCTGGACAAGGAGATCGAGGAGCGGATGCGCCCTTTTGCGGAAGCCCTGGAGAGGGTAGATGAGATTCACGGTCTGGGTCGGCGCAACGCCGAGGAGATTTTGGCAGAAACCGGGGTTGACATGAGCCGGTTTCCCAGCGAGGCTCACATAGCTTCGTGGGCCAGCATCTGTCCGGGGAATAACGAGAGTGCTGGCAAGCGGCTAAGTGGCAAGACACGCAAGGGAAATCCCCATCTCCGGGCAGCCCTGGTTCGAGCAGCTCGTGCTGCAGCACGGACAAAAGGGACTTATCTATCTGCTCTCTACCACCGGCTTGCGGCTCGTCGGGGTGGTAACCGCGCTGCTGTTGCCGTCGGTCACGCAATTCTTGTGATTATCTACCACATGCTAAAGAAGGGTACCCCCTACGAAGACTTAGGTCCCGATTACTTTGATAAACTGAACGAACGAGCCGCAGTCTCTCGGGCAGTGGCGCGCCTTGAGGCCTTGGGATACAAGGTTACTCTGGCCAAGCAGGATGAGACTGCAGCTTAGCTAAAGGGGATTTTCGAAGGAG
>JBNATO010000327.1:0-1726 GCA_049701555.1 Thermacetogeniaceae bacterium
CTCCTAAAGCCCCTATCTGTCAACAGGCTGATCGGCAGGTTGTCGTAAACCCCTCCGTCCATAAACGTCCGCCCATCGACCTTTTGCCTTTTGAAGAGAGGGAGGTTGGCGCTCGCCAGCAGATAATCGACCAATTTCCCCCTCGGAATATCCTCGAGGTAGAGACGCAATGGCTGAAACTCAGGGAGAGATATGGTTATCAGCCCAAAAACCTTGCCTGTTTCCCGTATCCTCTCTTCCTCGATGGCTCCTTCGAGCAGAAGACGAAGAGGAGTTACATCCATTCCCCCTTCTCGGAAAAGGGTCTTGACGGCATGAAGCAGGCTTACAGCATCTCCTTTCTTCACTTCTTCATCCAACCTGACGACCTGCGAAGGCGTTAAATTGCTCCAGATGTCAATAGCCCTCTCCAGATCCCCTTGGATCATCATCGCTCCGTTGATGGCACCCACAGAGGCCCCGGCAACGCCCGCATACTCTACTCCCAGGTCATTCAGCGCCTTCCAAACACCCACCTGATACGCCCCTCTCGCACCACCGCCCTCCAAAACGATCCCATACATTTCAAACGCTCACCCCCGCAACTCCTTCCAATGCTTTTTCAACAGAGTGGAGAGTATTTTTCTGCCACCTTTTCCGCAGCCTTGATCCCATCGACCGCAGCCGACATGATCCCGCCGGCGTACCCGGCTCCCTCCCCGATCGGATAGAGCCCTTCTATATTTGAAAGATAACCCTCATCACGAACGATCCTCACGGGAGAGGAACTCCTCGTCTCCACGCCAGTCAAAACCGCATCGGCCATAGCGAAGCCGGGGATCTTGGTGTCAAAGCTTTGAATGGCTTCCCTGAGCGTCTCGATAACAAAAGGGGGAAGGCAGTGTTTTAGCTCCACAAAGGCCACGCCCGGCCGGTAGGTTGGGTTCACCGCGCCAAACTGAGTGCTTGGGCGGTCCAGCAGAAAATCTCCGACGAGCTGTACAGGGGCACGATAATTGGAACCGGCCAGCTCAAAAGCCAGCCCTTCCCACCTGCGCTGGAATTCAACGCCTGCCAAGGGGTGATCGCTCCCATAGTCCCCTGGCCCCACCCCGACCAGCAATGCGCTGTTCGCATTCTTACCATCACGCCGGTACTCGCTCATGCCGTTGGTCACCACACCTCCTGCCTCAGAAGCAGCGGCGATCACGTAGCCGCCCGGGCACATGCAGAAGGTGTAAGCAGATCTCCCCTTCGGAGAGTGATAGACGAGCTTATAATCCGCTGCCCCCAACCTCGGGTCACCGGCAAAATCGCCATACTGCACAGCATCTATCAGAGCCTGCGGGTGCTCGATCCTCACGCCTATGGAGAAAGGCTTTTGGGTCATCACCACACCGCGCCTGTGAAGCATTGCAAAGGTGTCTCTTGCGCTATGGCCGATGCCGAGCAACACCACCTCGCATGGGATAACCTCCTCTCCGTTGACCACAACTCCAGCGATCCTGCCGGACCTGATCTCCAGGTCGGTCACCTTCGCCCTAAACCTGAACTCTCCCCCGTTAGCGATTATCCTCTGCCTGATATTCTTGATCACCGTCAATAGCAGATCGGTTCCTATATGGGGTTTGTTCAAATAAAGGATCTCTTTGGGAGCCCCCGCTTCCACGAACTCCTCGAGCACCTTTCGGCATCTGGGATCCCTAATCAGAGTGGTCAGCTTCCCGTCTGAAAACGTCCCTGCGCC
>JBNATO010000328.1:0-1725 GCA_049701555.1 Thermacetogeniaceae bacterium
CAAAGTGTTTCAAGCGCTTCATCAGCCAGAACTGCTCAGGAGTAATTTTACCCCTCCGCACCGGGTGAGAGCTCTGACGCCACCGACGCCAGAGCTGCCACAAGGCCTCAACCAGCTTGCCAGTAACATTGTCCAGATTCTCTTCTGCCACTGCCGCTTCCCCCTGTTTGGATTTGCCTATTATATTGTATATCTTATATTTTGACTGTCAACATATTTGATAAACCATCTGTTTCAAGATTTAGTATACAGGCAGTTCCTGGTCGAGAGAGTTATAAAGCTACAATCACTACCCGCCGACAGCGGGCAAAACTACATCGAGGAACTGCTGGCAGTGCTGTCGGATGCGAAGGATTCAATTATTGTGGATCTTGGGAAAATAGGTCTGGCGCATATGATCCGATTTCTGAATTAGGCTCTTAACATACTCGACTTTTTCTTTTTTAATGCCGATCGTGTAGCTTATTTCGGCTTCAGACCAACCTTTTTCCATTCCCAGAAGGATAAGGTCAAGCTCTTTATATGAAAGCCCTATTGCATCTTCATCGTTTATACCGGGGAGAATGTCGGGGGAAGGAGCCTTTTCAATGATACGCTCAGGAATACCCAAATGTTGAGCAAGTGCCTTTACCTGGGTTTTATAAAGGTCAAGAAGGGGCATGATATCAGCCGCATCATCGCAGCCGTGCTTGACGAAAAAGCCTATTTTGTATTCTGTCTTGTTGGCACATCCTACAACCAGCCTGTTTTCCAGTTCACCGTAGAGGTAAAGCAAAACCATGCGCAACCTGTGCTTTAATCGGTAGTAAGCATTTCCTGTTTTGAGATACGAAGCAAAGTCTTTGTCCCTGAACCCTAAGAGACTCGACGAAAACGGAGTTTCTCCTGTTTTCTTTCGATAATAGCTGTAAGCAGCTTTCATGATTCCTTCTTGTAGCTTTCCGAAAAGGGGAAATTTAGTTAAAGGAAAAAGATGGTATGCATCTAATTCCTTCAGCCAGTTTGTAAGATCGATCACTCTGGCATTGATTCCTAAATCTTCCGCTAAAGTGAGAGCATCATGGAAGTTTTCCTTACGAGAGTCTTTCTCGGGCATCACAAGGGCAAGCACTCTGTCGGGTCCAACAGCCCTCTGGCATAAAGCAGCGACAACTGCCGAATCTATCCCGCCGCTGAGCCCAAGTATCACCCCTTCTCTTTCGAGTTCCTCCATTTTTGCAGCAATAAATTGAGTGAGAAGAGAGGCAACTGCAGCACAATCGATCTCCATTTCTGCCTGAAGATTTTCAAGCCCTGTCAAAAACGGTCACCCCTTCGCTTTAAAATCCAACTTAAAAGGTCAGCTGTGATACACACTCAGGAGTCGGTTTGAATCGCTTCTGCCAAGATAACCATCACCCTTTGTTTTTCCTCTTTAAGGCTGTTTTGCGGAAGGTAAGCAATTGGGGCACTTCTACTTATTTTCTTCTCTTCCGGTCAGAAAAAGATTTCCATTGCAATCGAGCAGTAGGTTTTATTGCATTTTCTTCTCCGATAATAACATGCTCTCACAATAAATTTTTAACAGCAGAATTTTTTAATCTTTACGCCAAGAAACACCTTTCTCAAATAAAACATATAACCGAAGAACCGTTGCCTGCTGCCTGAGCAAAAGGTTCTCTCTTAGATATTTCTTCCAATTTGCCCAATTCCTGCTTTTGGCCGTTTCAGCCTCCAGTGATCATT
>JBNATO010000329.1:0-1708 GCA_049701555.1 Thermacetogeniaceae bacterium
CACGCAAAAAAGCTGGGGGCTGTAATAGAAGTGGATCGCATAGAGAGCATCTACCCTGGTGATGAGATAACGCTTGTGACCCGTGGTTACCAAATGCTTAAAGCCAGGTCGGTGATCCTGGCAACGGGTGTCCAGCAATCCAAATTCCTTCCTGGGGAGAAGGAGTTCCTGGGGAGGGGCGTGGGGTACTGCGCCACCTGCGATGCCCCCCTCTATCGCGGCAAAGTTGTCGCTGTGATCGGAGAGATAGCTGAAGCCGAAGAGGAGGTCAATTTCTTGGCAGATGTCTGTGAGAAGGTTCATTACTTTCCCGCGTACAGGGATGTCGGCAGATTGGACCCCCGCGTCGAGGTTCACTCTGAGAAGCCGATTGGCATCGTCGGCGATGGCCAGGTGAGGGGTTTGGCTTTCGCTGGCGGAGAGCTCCCGGTTGCAGGGGTATTCATCATCAGAGACGTGGCGCCGCCGGAGCGGCTTGTGGAGGGGCTGGAGATCAGAGAGGGGGCCATTGTTGTCAACCGTGAGATGGAAACGAACGTACCCGGCATCTTTGCAGCAGGGGACTGCACCGGAAAACCTTACCAGGTGGGCAAGGCGATAGGCGAGGGCCTGACCGCTGCCCTCAGCGCAGTGAGCTATTTGGACAAAAGAGAGAAACAACTTTCTTGAGCACCTCTCGAAAGGGGTGTTTTTATTTTCCGGAAGGAAATAAAAGCTTATGTAGCGAAGAGAGGATGGCGCGCTGATGTTTGGAAAGCCATCCTTATTTCTTTTCCTAGAAGCCATATAAGCCTGGGCTGACAGGGGAGAGCGAGTCTGAAGAGGAAGAGGGAGAGGCCGTCATGTCGAAGGGAAGGTTATTGCTTATTTGTCTGGGAGTATTGGCGTTCGTTGCGGTTGTGGCTGCTGTCTATAAAAGATGTAGCAGCTCGGCGGTGGAGGTAAAGACGGCTGTCGCTGAGGAGCGGATCTATGAGGATAAAGTTTTGGCTACCGGCAGGGTAAAGGCAGCGAGCTCCGCGGATGTTGTTGCCCCCTTTGCTGCTCGGCTGGTCAGTTTGAAGGTCAGAGAAGGGGACAGGGTGGCCGCAGGTCAGCCCTTGGGGGAATTGGAGATGACGGATGCCCAACAGAGCCTGCGGGATGCGGAGGCTGCATATGAGGCAGCCCGAGCTGAGCTTGACCAGGCGTATGACCAGACGGAACCGGAAAGATTGGCAGAGGCCGAAAGCGCCTTAGAGGTGAGTAAAGCCGCAGCTGAAGCTGCCCAGAGGAAACTGGAGCGCTATAAATATTTGCTGGAACAGGGGGCGATTTCGCAGGCAGAGTATGAGGAAGCGGAAACAGCCTGCGCGCCCGCGCCTTAGCTGACGAGAAGTCCGCTTCTGCCCGGCTTAAGGCGCTGCTGGAGGACAGCTCAGACCGCATCAGGATCGCAGAGGCCAGGCTGAAGCAGGCGCAGGTCGCGCTGGATAAAGCCCGCCAGATGGTGGAGAAAGGGCGGCTTCCTGCTCCTGTTGACGGGGTTGTGATGCAGATCAGCGCCGAAGCAGGGAGTTACCTCCAGCCGGGGACTCCGATCCTGACTGTGGGCAGCCCAGAGGCACTTGAGGTGGTAGCGGACGTCAGCGAGCAGGACATCGGGGGAGTTGTTCCAGGCCAGGAGGTAGAGCTAAACTGGGCAGGGGCGCCTGGTAAAACCATCAAA
>JBNATO010000330.1:0-1705 GCA_049701555.1 Thermacetogeniaceae bacterium
GGAGCCCTCCAGCACACAATCATACCCTTCCCAGCGGGCTAAATCCGTGATCAACTCGAATATGCGGCGCTTGCAGTAGTAACAGCGCTGGGGGCTGTTTTCCACGACTCTCCCCTCCTGGAGAATATCGGCCTCGATGAAGCGGTGCGGTGCCCCTAGCTCTCCCGCCATCTTTTCAGCAAAGATGATATCCCTTTGTGGCATCAGCGGCGACTTAAGCGTAACGGCAAGGATGCCCTCCCTGCCGAGGGAGTCCAGAGCGACTTTCAGCAAAAGGGTGCTATCGACTCCTCCTGAAAAAGCCACCACTGCCTTCCTCGTCTGCCTTATGTAGCGATAAAGCTCTGAAAGCTTATCCTCAACACCCGACATATATGAGACCACCCGCGGCGAAATCCTCTCATCCTGCCTCTTTTTGATCGCATCGAAACATGCCGAGAGATCATTCATCTGCAAAGAGGTCTGTGCTCAGATAGCGCTCACCGCTATCCGGCAGGATGACGACGATCACTTTCCCCTCGCTCTCCCGACGCTCCGCAACCTGCCGGGCAGCATAGGCTGCCGCTCCTGAAGATATCCCCACAAGCAGCCCCAGCCGGCGCGCCAGCAACCGGCTCATCCCAATGGCATCCTCCGTCTTCACAGGAATGACCTCATCGATCAGCGACGTGTTTAAAACCTCCGGGACAAAGCCTGCGCCGATCCCCTGAATGCCGTGAGGCGCCGGTTTTCCGCCTGAGAGAACCGGGGACTCTGCTGGCTCTACCGCGATGATCCTGAGGCTCCTCTTGCGCGGCTTGAGCTCTTCAGCAATACCCGTTATCGTCCCGCCGCTGCCGACACCTGCTACCACAATATCGACCCTGCCTTCAGTGTCATCCCAGATCTCTCTCGCCGTCGTCATCCTGTGTGCGGCAGGGTTGGCAGGATTTTTGAACTGCTGAGGTATAAATGAATTGGGGATCTCCGCAGCCAGCTGCTCCGCCTTCTCTACAGCCCCCTGCATCCCCGCCTCGCCAGGTGTCAATACAACTTCAGCGCCGTAGGCCTTGAGGAGCTTACGCCTCTCTACACTCATCGTCTCCGGCATCGTCAAGATCAGACGGTAGCCCCTCGCCGCGCACACGAACGCCAAGGCGATTCCCGTGTTGCCGCTGGTGGGTTCGATGATCACAGTGTCCTTGTCGATCAGTCCCTTTTCCTCAGCATCCCTGATCATCGCATACCCGACCCTGTCCTTGACGCTCCCCGCAGGGTTAAAATACTCCAGCTTTCCGAGAACCTCAGCGCCGGTGCCCTCAGATAACGGCCGCAAGCGCAAAAGAGGCGTTCCCCCGATCAGCTCAGTGAGGTCGTCATAAATCCGCATTCCCAATTCCCCCTGTGACTCCTGAAAAAGCAGAACTGTTCACACCACGCCTTTTGGCGTTGGTGTTATTATATTTTTGTCCATCTGTGCTGTCAACAGACAGCTGTTAACTCCTTGGAACAAGAACACCTCTCATCTTTACCAGACGGAAGAGAGCCAGCAGGTGCGGAGTGATCCCAAGCGCCACCAGCCCCGCAAGAGGGGCCTGGAACAGACCAGCCAGCATGACGATAAACAGGCGGCCATCGCGGTTGCCGAGCAGCAGATTGGCCAGCAAACCTTCCCCTTCGGGCAGATAAGGCCTTCCGGCAGCACTCCGAAACTTTTCCTTCATCA
>JBNATO010000331.1:0-1697 GCA_049701555.1 Thermacetogeniaceae bacterium
GGTTTCGGATCGATGTAACTGCAAACAGAGGTTTAACTAGCTGTTTTAAGGTTTAAACTGCAAAAAGGGCAGCATTATCTTGTATACTAGGTATTAAGGTTGAAGGTCAACATCACCAAAAAAATTTGGCAAGAGGTGAGCATTGTGGAGGATAACGAGGAAAGGAAAAGAAAGTATGAAAAGCGCCGTTGGGATGTTGATGGTTATGAAAAGATAGATACCGAGGTTCTTGAAAAGATACCATTTGAATATCCGGGAAGCGAAACCGAAGTAACCTATATCGACCCGGAGTTTACTTCTGTCTGTCCGTGGACAGGCCTCCCTGACTTCGGAACGTTGATCATTCGCTACATTCCCAGGGAATACCTAGTTGAGCTTAAATCGCTGAAGTATTATCTGAATTCATTTAGGAACGTTGGTATCCTCCAGGAGCATGTGGTGAATAGGATCAAGGACGATCTCGTCAGGCTTTTGGATCCTGAATGGCTGGTAGTAGAAGCAGAGTTCCGACCGCGAGGCGGGATCAGCACCCAAGTGCGGGTGGAATACCACCGGGAATGAGAGGGGTGGTATGGTAGTTTGAAGCTCCCTGATAGATTGGCTCGATTGGCTGACTATGTAATACCAGGAGCAGTTGTGGCTGATATAGGGACTGATCACGCCTTGCTCCCTGCCTACCTGGTTCAAAAGGGGATCTGTAGCCGAGTGATCGCTTGTGATCTCCATCCTGGGCCTCTGGAGTCAGCAAAAAGAACCGTTGCTCAGTACGGACTTGATGGCAAGGTTGAGCTCAGAAGAGGATATGGGCTTGAGCCTTTAAGCCCAGGGGAGGCCTCGGTGATCGTGATCGCTGGGATGGGAGGAGCAAAGATAAGGGAGATACTTGCTGCATCTCCTGCGGTGTTAGAAGGCACCGAAAGGTTGATTCTACAGCCGCTGGGAGGAGAGGCTCTCCTTCGCCGCTGGCTTCTAGAAAATGGATGGGCTTTGTCGGATGAGGAGTTGGTCTATGAGGGTGGGCGCTTTTACGTCATACTTGTTGCGGAGTCCGCTAAGGGCAGCAGAACTCTTCAGAGGTTTGAAGACAGCCTTTTGGAGATAGGTCCCAAATTGCTGGAGAAAAGGCACCCTCTGCTGGTTTCCTACCTCAAACGATTGATTCAGGGGTATCAGGATGTGCTCAGGTCCTTGGAGAGGAGCAAAGGTGCCAGAGCATCAGCTGTACGCGAGGATTTTCAGAAAAAGATCGATTTTTTGAAGGGGGTAATGGAATGCCTGTCAGATGTGAAACCGTCGTGAGGTGGATGGAGGAGTGGGCTCCACCTTTTCTTGCAGAGGAGAAAGACAATATTGGGCTTTTAGTGGGTTCTCCGGAGATGGAAGTACACAAGGTTTTGGTGACACTTGAAGTGACGCCAGAAGTTGTTGATGAGGCGGTGAAAAAAGAAGCGCAGCTGATAGTTTCTCATCATCCTCTTTTTAGGGAGCCTTTTTATAAAATACGTTTCGATACCCACCCTGCTTCATCTGTTGTTAAGTTGATCAAAAGCGGTGTCGCTGTCTATGCTGCTCATACCAATCTCGATGCGGCTGAGAGAGGTGTAAGCGAGGTCCTCGCTGACCGCCTCGGCTTGACCGAAGTCGATCTATTATTTCCCAACAGAGAGGAGAAATTGTATAAAATAGTGGTGTTTGTT
>JBNATO010000332.1:0-1672 GCA_049701555.1 Thermacetogeniaceae bacterium
GTAAAAAGGTGCTGATGGTTTTATCGATTGTCATTCTGGGTTCTTTAGGAGCCCTGCTGCTGGCGGGCTGTGGTGGCTCCAAGCAGTCGTCTGCGCCAGCAGAAAACAAGCAAACACAGCAGAAGCCCAAGTATACTGTGGCGATGGAGGCATCTTTCGCACCATTCGAATTCCGAGATGAAAAAACAGGAGAACTCAAAGGCTTTGATGTTGATCTGATGAATGCCATTGCTAAAGCAGAAGGATTTGACGTGGATTACAAAGATATGGGATTTGATGGCATTATCGCCTCCGTCCAGACAGGAAGCGTCGATATGGCAATTTCGGGGATCAGCATCACTGACAAGCGCAAAGAGCAAGTCGACTTCTCGCTCCCCTACTACATGTCTGGTTTAGCGATCGCGGTAAGCAAAGACAATAACACAATCAAGAGCATCAAAGACCTCGAAGGGAAAAGGATAGCCGTGCAAATTGCCACAACCGGTGCTGATTACGCCGCAAAGATCCCGGGTGCGAAGATCACCACTTTTGACCATGTCACCGAAGCCCTGATGGAGATCAAAAACGGCGGAGCAGACGCCCTGATCAACGATTACCCGGTAAGCTACTATTACATCAAAATGAATGGCAACAAAGACTTCAAGATCCTGAAAGAACGCATCACCAGCGAGCCTTATGGGATTATTGTGAAGAAGGGCAACACCAAGCTGCTGAACATGATCAACGATGGGCTGCTAAAACTCAAAAAGAGCGGGGAATACGCAAAGATTTACAAGAAATGGTTTGATGAAGAACCGCCAGCATATCTACCTGGTGAGCCCAAATAGTAAAAAAGATGCAGGAGTATGCGCACCTTTCGTGGCTGCGCATACTCCTAACTTAAGAAACGTTGAGAGGTGTTGTTGAACATTGGAGGCAATTATCCGGACATTACCCTTTTTTCTAAACGGAGCACTTGAAACATTGAAAATCACCGTAATTGCGGTAGGCATAGGAGCGTTTCTTGGGTTGTTCGCTGGCATGGGGAGGCTCTCCAAAAACCGGGTGATCCGCGCTCTGGCGACATGCTATGTGGATTTCGTGCGGGGGACTCCTCTGCTTGTGCAGATCTTCATCGTCTACTTCGGCTTCCCCCAGGTGATCCAGGAGGGGAAGGTATTCCTCCAGACGCATTTCGGGCTCGGGCCTTTCTCAGAAACAAGCCACATCCCAGCATTCATCGCCGCGATCATCGCCTGCAGCATCAACAGCGGCGCCTATGTAGCAGAGATCTTCAGAGCTGGGATCCAGTCGATAGAAAAGGGCCAGATGGAGGCAGCGCTCTCGCTGGGGATGACGCCGAAACAGGCAATGCGCTACATCATCCTGCCCCAGGCGTTTAGGCGGATCGTCCCTCCTCTCGGCAATGAATTCATCGCCATGCTCAAGGACACATCCCTGCTATTTTCCATAGGGATCGTGGAGCTCACACGCCAAGGGCAGCTCCTTAACGCAACTCTTTTCCAGCCCTTCCCCATCTACCTGACCGTCGCCTTTTTCTACCTGATCATGACACTGAGCATCTCCCGGCTGGTCGACTACACCGAAAGGAGGCTCGGCGTGCGTGGCCATCATCAAAGTTAGAAATCTAAAAAAGAGGTTCGGCAAGCTCGAGGTCCTGCGCGGCATCAAC
>JBNATO010000333.1:0-1671 GCA_049701555.1 Thermacetogeniaceae bacterium
TGCCGGGCCGCGGCGTGGGCAGCGGCGGTTCGGCATCAACCGGCTGCAAGGAGGAAGTGAGAAATGGGCTCTTTTGAAATCCAGTTTCGGACTCTGACGCCGCTCTGGACGGGTGGTGTGGGCGGGGATTGTGACCGCCTGCATGAGACGGGAATAATAGGCTCTCTGCGGTGGTGGTACGAGGTAGTGGTGCGAGGCTTGGGTGGCCGTGCCTGCGATCCGTCGGACAAGGAGAAGGCGTGTGTTCTCGATTGCAACAGATACAAGAGCCTCCGGCGTGAGGGAAAATCGTTGTTAGAACCTGGAGAAGGTGCCGCTCTTTGTCATGCGTGTCAGGTCTTCGGCACCACCGGGTGGCAGAAGCTGTTTAAGCTGGAGGTAAAAGTTGACAACAAAGATGGGAACACTAGTTTGGTCCCCATCGTGGATGATTTTACGAAGAAGGGGCTTCTCTTACCGAGCGGGCGCTGTCCCGAAAGAGATAACAAGTACCGCGCAGGGGGCTGGTATATTTTGCCCGCGCGCTATGGCACATTCACCTTGGCGTTTCACCTTAGTCCTAGGTGTGTGAATGAGCGGTATATACAACTTTTCTTCGCTACCATCCGGCTGATGGAACACTGGGCGGCTATAGCAGCCAAAGAAACAAGTGGCTACGGTGTCTTCAAAATTACAGAATCTCAGGGAATTCCTCCATTTCCTGAGGAAAATCCTTTTTCCTCAGGCGGAAACAATGGTAGCGGCCTTCCCGACCTCACCAACTTCTTTTTTGCAAAAGTTAGATTTAGGACGGAGCAGGGTAAATGGTGGCAGAGATTTAAGGAGGTTGAGTTGGCTCTTGATCCAAATCCCCCTTGTCATGACAAAAAGCAACAGAGGATAAGTGAGGAGCAATTAGGAAATTGGCTTAACTCGAAAGCCTTTCCCCTGAGCCACATCGTTCGCAACTGGTTCCGGTACACGTGGTATCTCAAACTTGGCTTTCATAACTCTGAAGAAGTCTTATACTTTGGTACAGAAAAAGGGGATCGCAGGCGCTCGGCTATTGGTATATCACATGCTTATCAGCTAGAGGATGGGCTCTGGGAGTTTCGTGTATGGGGTTACCGGCCTCCTGGTTTGGAAAAGAAAAAATGGCAGCAGTTTGTCGCAAAACTCTTCGATGCGCTTTTAGTGCCGGGTCAGAAAGGCGGTTCCCCCATGTATGGAGGGTCTCTACCTTCCATATGGGATAAACCGGACTGGAAGGAAGACGAGAGAGATGGTTGCATTTGGCACCGCAATGAAGGTGGGCTTTTCGGCGGAATTGTCAAACCGGAGAGCCTTGTCTGGCGCGAATTTCGTTCAGATAGGGATACAGTTGGGAATTTCACCGATAAATGGGAGTTCTTCAAGAGTCTTGTAGAAGGAAGGGAAACCGGGGGTGCGTAATAAATTGGTTTGGGAGCAACTGGTTTGGCAGGCAGCTTCTGAAGAAATTCTTCAGGGGGTAAGCGGTTGGAGTAAAAACACGAAGCAGCAAAAGAAACAACTGTCAGAGAAGATAAAGGAGATAGAAAAGAAGCTAGAATCCGAGCGCAGAAAATATTCATTGCCAGATGATAAATATCAGGAATCATTGGATAAGGTTTTCTGCCTTACGAGGTGGGCATTTCACCTAGATGCCTGCGA
>JBNATO010000334.1:0-1666 GCA_049701555.1 Thermacetogeniaceae bacterium
GGTGAGGAGCATTGCTCGGGAATCGGAGAGCGTGGTTAAGGTGTATATAGCCATAACTAAAGGGGGGAAATATCTCAAGCCTGGGGCTACAGTGGATGTTGTTATCTATCGCGTTAAGCCTCACAGGTCTCTCCTGATCCCCAACGAAGCTTTGTTCAGCGCAGGAAGGGGCAAAAGAGCGGTGTTCATCGTCGAGGGAGGACGTGCCCGGAGGCGTTTGGTGACTGTTGGTTACAGCAACGAACTATATACGGAGATCCGCTCTGGTATAACTGCCGGTGAACGGGTGATCCTGACCCCAAGGGGACTCAAGGAAGGCCAGGCGGTGCGCCAGATCGGCGGTGAGGGCAAATGATCAGAGTGGTTAACTTGAAAAAGGTCTATGGGAAAGGTGCGGCAGCGGTAACCGCCCTGGCCGGGGTGACGCTGGAGATCGCAAGAGGGGAATTTGTTGCTATCATGGGGCCATCTGGTTCAGGTAAGTCCACGTTCCTCAGCCTGCTGGGGTACCTAGAACGCCCGACCGGTGGTGAGTACTATCTGGAGGGAAGGGATGTCGGGTCGTTCAACGACGACGAGCTGGCGGAGCTTCGCAACCGCAAGTTTGGCTTTGTGTTTCAAAGCTTCAACCTGCTTCCGCGCTGCGACGTCCTGCGCAACGTGGAACTCCCGATGATCTACGCTGGGATGCCGCCCCGTGAGCGCAGGGAGCGAGCCGTGGAGCTTCTGGAGATGGTGGGTTTGAAACACCGCCTCGGTCATAAGCCTCCGGAGCTTTCCGGCGGGGAACAGCAGAGGGTGGCGATAGCCAGGGCTTTAGCCAACGATCCCCAGGTGATCTTCGCCGATGAGCCTACTGGCAACCTGGATACCCGTTCTAGCCATGAGATCATGAGGATCTTTAAGGAGTTGCACAGGTCGGGGAGGACGATCGTTCTGGTCACACACGAACAGGACATCGCCAGGTATGCGCAACGCATACTGCACTTCAGGGATGGAACCCTGATCAGGGAGGAGGTGGCGGATGGTGAGGTTTCCTGATCTCGTTCAGGTGGTCGGCGAAAACCTGCTCGCCCACAGGCTGCGAGCGGCCCTTACAATTCTAGGGATCACTATAGGCATCGCTGCGGTGATCGCAGTCGTCGCCATCGGGCAGGGTGGACAGGCCGTGATCATATCGCAGCTGGAATCGCTGGGGAGCAGCCGTTATTTTGAGGTTACAGTGGATGTGATGCGGGGGGAAGCTCCTACAGCTGATACCTTCAGGATGCAGGATGCTGCCTTGATCAAAGAACTGTCGCCTGCGGTGGAGAGGATGGCCCCGCTTTCCTATGCTAGCATGATCGACGTGAGGAGGCCGCATTCCGGAGGAAAGCCGCTTCTCTCCCAGCTCTACGGAACAACCCCTGACCTGATCTATGCCCTAAATATGAAGGTGGAAAAGGGTAGGTTCCTTTCTGATGCCGATGTCAATGCCCATGCCCGTGTTGCTGTGCTGGATGCCGATCTGGCGAAGGAACTCTTCGCTGATGTCGACCCCCTCGGAAAGCAGATCTTCATCCAGGGCATCCCTGCAACTGTGGTCGGTGTGATGCAGAAGCCGCCATCGTCCATCATGAGCATGATGAACCTGAAAGGCGTCTACGTGCCGATAACCTTCGCTCAG
>JBNATO010000335.1:0-1623 GCA_049701555.1 Thermacetogeniaceae bacterium
GGTCGTGGTCGATTGGAGATTCACTGCCATGGAGGGATAGTGCCTGTAAGGAGGATATTCGATATCGTTCTGAGCAATGGGGCGAGGATAGCGGAGCCTGGGGAGTTCACGAAGAGGGCTTTTCTGAACGGTAGGATCGACCTTGCGCAGGCGGAGGCTGTCCTGGATATCATCAGGGCGAAGAGCAGGATAGGGGCGGAGATCGCCCTAAGGCAGCTGGAGGGTTCCCTATCGAATGTCGTAAGAGATCTTAGGGAGAGGCTCAAGGGCTTGATAGCTGCCGTTGAGGCTGGGATAGATTTTCCGGATGATGTTGAGGAGATCACCTATCGGGAGATAGCATGTGAGATCAAAGTTTTGATGAAAGAGATCGATGGGCTTTTGGAGACAGAGGATGTGGCGAGGATATACAGGGAGGGGCTGACTGTAGTTTTGCTTGGAAAACCGAACGTTGGAAAATCCACCCTGTTGAATCGGTTGCTCGGCGAGCAGAGGGCGATAGTAACAGAGATCCCAGGGACGACGCGCGACATTATCGAGGAGAGCGTGAGCATAAAGGGAATCCCTATCAGGATCATAGACACTGCAGGAATAAGGAGAGATCCCGGGGTGATCGAGAGAATAGGGATAGAGAAGGCTAAGGAGGCGTTCGAACAGGCTGACCTCGTGGTCGCTGTGTTCGATGCGACAAGAGAGCTTGATGAGGATGACGTCAGGATCGCAGAGATGGTCAGAGGAAAAAGGTGTGTTATAGCTCTTAACAAGATCGATGCAGAGGTTAGGAAGACCAGCCTGGCTGATGTAAAAAAGCTGCTGGGTGATGTGGATAAGCCTGCAGCGGAGATATCTGCTAAAAACGGAACAGGTATGGATGAACTTGAGGAAAGGATCGTAGAGGTGATCAGCGGCACGAAGTGTATAAGGGAAAGCGCAGTGATAACGAGGAGGAGGCACAAGGAGGCGCTTATAAAAACAAGGGAGTGCTTGGAGGCTGCGGTGAGGAGCATCGATGAGGGGATGCCTGTGGAATGTATCGCCATCGACCTATGGGATGCGTGGAGCGCATTGGGTGAGATCACCGGCGAGGCAATGAGCGAGGAGATCATCGACAAGATCTTCGAGGAGTTCTGTGTAGGAAAATGATCGGAAGAAGAGAAGTCATGGCCTTAGTTGATGGCGCAAAGTCGATCGGCATCAACATGGATGAAGAGAAAATAGAGATGTTTTTGCAATACGAGAGGATCTTGGAGGAGTGGAGCGAGAGGATCAACCTCGTGAGGTTCAGAGATAGAGAAGAACTATATAGATCGCACTTCCTCGACTCCCTGTGTTGCGCGAAGGGGGCTGAGCTCTGCGAGGGGGTGCGCTTTATCGATATCGGGAGCGGCGCTGGCTTTCCTGGGATACCGCTTAAGATCTGTTTTCCAGAGACAACGGTCTATCTCCTGGAGTCACAGAAGAAAAAGTGCATGTTTTTGGAAGCTGTCGTTGAGAAATTGGGATTGAAGGAGTGCTTTGTTGTAAACAAGAGGGCGGAGGTATACGCCAGGGAAGAGGGGAGGAGCTCCTTCGATGTGGTGGTATCGAGGGCAGTTGCCAGCGTCGCGGTGCTGCTTGAGCTGG
>JBNATO010000336.1:0-1595 GCA_049701555.1 Thermacetogeniaceae bacterium
TCCCACACCCCTTCGGATACCAGATGTGTTGATCTCCAACAACCCATCCCTGGCTATCAACACCTGCAATACCTGATCAATGCCAGCTTCTAAGAGAAGTTCCGGCTTATAGGGAAGGTCTCGCCAATACTGCCGCCAGCCCCTCTTAATCCAATCGATATGGCCGAGGACATCCAACCTAGGGAGCATCACCGCCCTCCTCAGGGTATCTACATAACGGCGAATACCGGCCTCAGGAGAACAGCTGAGATAGAACCTGGCATCTGTCAGCAAGAGGCGATCAACATAGTGAACAGAAACAATCACATAATCGAAGGGATGATGGTGGAGAAACTCACAGATTTCGTCCTCGCAGTGAGGGTGATAGTCAACTTCAGCTCCCAGGTAAATCTCAAGAGAGCCTTTGAATTCTTCCCGGCATTCCTCTACAGCTTCAAGGTAATCAGAATACAGGCGATCAAGGAGATTAAAATTTGGGTCTTCCGGAAAGAGACTCAAGTGATCGGTGAGCCCGACTTCACTAAGCCCGAGACGAACGGCTTGAAGGCAGATCTCATGCAGGGCATCGTGAGCGTCGGATGAAAAGGAGGAATGGAGATGATAATCACCAAAAAAAGCGGCTACACAGCCGCTTTTACTGGCGACACAGGGGACACCCCTCGACCTCTTCAATTGCTACCCCCTTTCCAACCCTAAAAGCGGCTGGACAAAGGAATCGCCTATATCAAATCGCTAACACCATCTTCTTCCCTACCCTCGCCAACACACAACTGCCGATTTATATTCTAAATGATAATTTTCACTAAAGTCAATATATCAAAAAATCCCCGGGCACCCTGCTGATACCCGGGGAAGATAAACCTGCTCCTTTAAGCTTGTTTATTCTTGTGCCTGATCGCGGCCTGGGCGGCTGCCAGGCGGGCTACAGGAACCCGGTAGGGCGAGCAGCTCACGTAGTCGAGGCCGACCAGATGGCAGAACTCGATGGAGTTGGGCTCGCCGCCGTGCTCGCCGCAGATCCCGATCTTGAGGTTGGGATTGACAGCTCGTCCGAGTTCTACCCCCATCTTGACAAGCTTCCCAACGCCATCACGGTCGAGGACAGCAAAGGGATCATGCGGGAGGATCTTCTTCTCAAGATACACAGGGATAAACTTTCCTTCTGCATCGTCTCGGCTGAAGCCGAAGGTGGTCTGCGTAAGGTCATTGGTGCCGAAGGAGTAGAAGTCAGCCACTTTGGCGATCTGGTCAGAGACCAGGCATGCTCGCGGCAGCTCGATCATCGTGCCGATCGGTATCTCCAGTTTCACCCCTGACTCCTCTTCCACAGACCTGAGGACATCCTCGACCAGATCCCGCATCAGCTTCATCTCTTCATAACACATCGTGAGAGGGATCATGATCTCCGCCTTCGGATGATACCCTTCTTTCACCAGCTGGACCACCGCCTGGGCGATCGCCCTGACCTGCATGGCATAGATGGCAGGTGTCGTCACGCCGAGGCGGCAACCCCTGTGCCCGAGCATCGGGTTGAACTCGTGAAGCGCCCTCGCCTTGCGCAACAGCGCTTCTTTCTTCGCTATTTCCTCGGGATC
>JBNATO010000337.1:0-1592 GCA_049701555.1 Thermacetogeniaceae bacterium
GGACCAGACGCTGGTAGTGGAGTCTGGCCATCCGCTTGGGCTTTTTCCCTCGAAGCCAGACGCCCCGAGGATAATCATCACCAACGGCCTGATGGTAGGCATGTACGACAACCCCTATGACGAAGAGATCGCCGAGGAGTTAGGAGTTTCCAACTATGGGCAGATGACAGCTGGTGGCTGGATGTACATCGGCCCGCAGGGGATCGTCCACGGCACCTACAACACCATCCTCAATGCTGGGAGGCTGAAGCTGGGGATCCCGCACGACGGTGACCTGCGCGGCAAGCTCTTCGTCTCCTCCGGGCTGGGGGGGATGAGCGGCGCCCAGCCGAAGGCTGTAGAGATCGCCCGGGGCGTGGGGATCATCGCCGAAGTAGACTACTCCCGGATCAAGACGAGGTATGAGCAGGGTTGGGTGAGCAAAGTCACCGACGACCTGGATGAGGCTTTCCGGATCGCTGACGAATGTCTCCGAAAGAAGGAGCCGATGTCGATCGCCTATTACGGCAATGTCGTCGATCTTCTGGAATACATCGTCAAGAACAACATTCACGTCGACCTGCTCTCTGACCAGACATCCTGCCATGTGGCTTACGAAGGCGGCTATTGCCCGCAGGGGGTCACCTTTGAAGAGCGGACACGGCTGCTTGAGACCGACAGAGAGAAATTCAAAGAGCTGGTAGACAGGAGCCTGAGGCGCCACTACGAGCTGATCAAGACACTGGTCGAAAGAGGCACCTACTTCTTTGACTACGGCAACTCCTTCATGAAGGCGGTCTTTGACGCCGGCGTGAAAGAGATTGCCAGGAACGGGGTGGATGAGAAAGACGGCTTCATCTGGCCTTCATATGTTGAAGACATCATGGGGCCGATGCTTTTCGACTACGGTTACGGGCCTTTCCGTTGGGTCTGCCTGAGCGGCAAGCATGAAGACCTGATCAAGACCGACAGGGCGGCGATGGAATGCATCGATCCCAACCGCAGGCCGCAGGACCGGGACAACTACATCTGGATCCGGGATGCCGAGAAGAACAACCTGGTAGTTGGCTCCCAGGCCAGGATTCTCTACCAGGACGCCGAAGGGCGGGTCAAGATCGCCCTCAAATTCAACGAGATGGTGCGGCGCGGCGAGATCGGGCCTGTGATGATCGGGAGAGACCATCACGACGTTAGCGGCACCGACTCACCATTCAGAGAGACCGCCAACATCAAGGACGGCAGTAACGTCATGGCGGAGATGGCGGTACAGTGCTTCGCCGGCAACGCAGCACGTGGGATGAGCCTTGTAGCACTGCACAACGGCGGGGGTGTTGGCATCGGCAAAGCGATCAACGGTGGCTTCGGCCTTGTGCTGGACGGCAGCGAACGAGTCGACAGGATCATCAAATCCGCCCTTCTCTGGGACGTGATGGGAGGGGTGGCCAGGAGGGCCTGGGCGCGTAATGAGCACTCACTCGAGACGAGCATCGAATTCAACCGGGCATACCAGGGAAAAGGCCACATCACCCTGCCCTATCTGGTAGATGAGAACTTGCTCGATGAGGTTGTATCCAGAGCCTTCAAGGAATAGGCTCTGGATACAACCTTTAAGC
>JBNATO010000338.1:0-1583 GCA_049701555.1 Thermacetogeniaceae bacterium
ACTGTCAATCCCTTGAGCTATGTCGTGGAATTGCTGCGCGGCTACCTCCTGAACATAACCATGACGCATGGGTGGTATGCCTGGCTTGTCCTGCTTGCTGCCACAGCAGTTGTTCAAGTGCTGGCAGCCTACCTGTATCCTCTAATCCTGAAATAGCTGTTTGTAGCCAGCATGACTTAATATGAAGGTGAATAGATGGCGTTTTTTTACCGGAAGAAGAGCAGCGTATCCAGAATGAACAGCGGGATCAGAATCCCGATCGACCATCCCATGTAGCCGAAGAAGCTGGGCATGCGGATGTTGTTCTCCTCCGCAATGGAGCGCACCATGAAGTTTGGGGCATTGCCGATGTAAGTGTTGGCTCCCATAAACACAGCCCCGCAGGATACGGCCATGAGCATCTTGGGAGTTACGATGCCCAAGGTGGTGGGCACTCCTGAGGTTGCCCCTAGGCTGGCGGCTGTAGTCAGGAACACGAGGTATGTCGGGGCGTTATCCAGGAAGCTCGAGAGAGCGCCTGCCGCCCAGAAGAACTGAGCCGGTTTGGTTAGCCCAAGTTCTGCGCCGCGGGCATGGAGGATGGCCAGGGCGGGGATCATCGTCATGAAGATGCCGGCGAAGAGGACGGCCACCTCCTTGATCGGGCCCCATGTGAAGCGGTTGTTCTCCCGGATGGCCATAGGGGTGGTTTTCCATGACAGGAAAGCCGCCAGGAGAATCGCTAGGTCGCGGATTATGTTTATATAGGGCAAGACAACCGCTTCGTCGCCGTGGCGCAGGATGGTGATGCCGTAGAGGTTTCCGGTCTTCGGGTCGGAGAAGGCCGGGGTCTTGGCCAGTATGCCGCTTAAGATCACAGCGCCGATAATGATGCCGAGGCAGAGGAAATTCTGCACCCCCTCTATGCGGAGTTCAGCCTCCTCTTCCTTAGCTGCCGGCAGGTTTTCTTTGCGGTAAAAATAAGCGTCCAGGATGTAGTAGAGGGTTAGAAGGACGAGGACGTTAAACCCCATGGGGAGGATCAGCCTCATCGTCCAGAAGAAGGGTACCCCCCGCAGGAAGCCGAGGAACAGAGGGGGATCCCCCAAGGGCGTCAAAGCCCCGCCGATGTTGGAGACGAGGAATATGAAGAAGATGATTATGTGAGCCTTGTAGCGGCGCCACTCGTTGGCTCTGATGACCGGCCGGATCATGAGCATGCTGGCTCCCGTCGTCCCGATCCAGCTGGCGAGAGCGGTCCCGAGCAGCAGGAGCAGGGAGTTGCTCGCCGGACTCCCCCGCAGGGTTCCCCGAAGGGTAACCCCTCCTGCCACCACGAAGAGGCCGAACAGCAGGATGATAAACGGCAGGTAATCCAGGAGATACACCTCCACAACCTTGGTGAAGGCCGTGGCGCTTCCGAAGGCGGCCAAAAACGGCACGAAGAAGACCAGCGACCAAAAGAGGCTCACCTTCCACATGTTGTGCTCCCACCAGTGGGCATTGACCAGCGGACATATGGCAATGGACAGGAGCATTCCGACGAAAGGCAGAACGCTCCACCAGGGGAGCATTTTGCCGAGTTCGTTCCCGGTCGCCGCCCA
>JBNATO010000339.1:0-1575 GCA_049701555.1 Thermacetogeniaceae bacterium
TTCTTTTTTAAGGAGCTAATCCCCTTCTTTCACATACTGAAATTTTACACAGCCTACATAGTCCCAGGGTGAGATGTAATTCTCTATGTCTCTATGCTATACTTGATAACAAAGAGACTGCTTGTTTGGAAAGAAAGGATGACAGCTGTGTCAGAATCCCCGCATCGCAGCCGCTCAGCCCGTTATATCAATATAGCAGTCGATATAGCCACAAGGATCGCTCGAGGGGAATATCAAGAAGGCCAACGCATCTTTGGCCGCTCATCACTGGCAGGAAGATACAACGTATCTCCTGAAACGATCAGGAGAGCGCTGGCAATATTGGAAGAAAGAGGCATCGTCAAACTGCAACCCGGCGTAGGGGTAATTGTGCAGAGCCAGATCGCAGCAGGGAATTATCTTGCAGAATACGGGCAGCGCCAGATCCTTGCTGACATCCAAAAGCGCCTCCAAGCATATCTTGAAGAGAGAAGCAGGCTAGATGCAGAAATTGCCCAGCTCACCAATGAACTCTTAGACTACACATTCAAAATGGCTAACCGCTTCCAGCGTATTCACGAGTTCCGAGTAGCAGAGGGTTCCCCGCTGATCGGAAAAAGCCTGGAAGAAATACGCTTCCGTTCGCGAACAGGAGGAACAGTCCTGGCGATTCAGCGAAACGGAAAGGAAATAGTCTCCCCAGATGCGACAACAGTCATCGAAGCTAATGACATTCTCATAATTGTGGCACCAGAGGATGTTATCAGCCATGCCCATGACTTGAAGTTGATCCCTCTCACGGGACAGTCTCCAAATTTCATAAAACAGGAGCCTGACGCTTGAGAAGTTGCCTGCAACTGGAGGAAGAAAAATGCCTGATAGGGAGAGAGAGCTTTATCAAACCCGAAGAAAGAAAAAGAGAAAGCTCAGAGTAGCCCGAGCCATCCTTTTTATTTTGGTTCTCGTCGCCATTTGTCTTGGAATGGTCGGTTGTGGCTATGTTGCCGGTGCCATTGCCACCCTTCCGGCCTGGGATCCAGATAAACTAACTGGCAGCGAGTCGACGGTCATCCTCGATAAAGACAACAAACCAGCGACAACCGTCTATGCCGAGGAGAACCGCACACCAGTCTCTCTGACAGAGCTCCCTCCCTATGTGCCAGACGCCTTCGTAGCTGTTGAAGATGCCAGGTTTTACCAACACCATGGCGTAGATATAGAGGCGATCGGCAGAGCGGTTTTAGCCAATATCAGGGGAGGCATTGGCTCAGAGGGAGGTAGCACGATCACCCAACAACTGGTCAAGAATGCCTTCTTGAACCCTGAAAAGACGCTCAAACGAAAGATTCAAGAAGCAATCCTCGCCCTAGAGGTCGAACGTCATTATTCTAAGGATCAAATTCTGGAGTTCTACTTAAATAGAATATACTTCGGCAACGGCGCTTACGGAATTCAGACAGCGTCCCAGCTCTACTTCGGAAAAGATGCCAAGAACCTCACTCTTGCAGAAAGCGCTTTGTTAGCAGGCATCGTCCGCAGTCCTAACAATTACAATCCTTTCGCCAACAAAGAGCTCGCCATCAAGAGGCAGCACCT
>JBNATO010000340.1:0-1572 GCA_049701555.1 Thermacetogeniaceae bacterium
CGAATTTCGGCGGAGGCTGCCCAGGTCGGTTCCCTCTACGAGGAGATACCCGTGGAGTGCGAGGGTGGAGGTGAGTGTGTCGCCTACTTCAACACGCGGTTTCTCCTCGAGCCGCTCAGGGCCATCGATCAGAAGAGCATCAAGATCTGCCTGAACGGGGCAGGCGGCCCTCTGCTCTATATTGAGGAAATGGATTTCTCGTATTTGCACCTCGTCTTGCCTGTTCGCAAGAGCGAATCCTCCGGGACCGAGTAGGTATCCGCCATGCTGAGAAGGGTTTATATCAAGGACTTCAGAAGTTTCCATGAGCTGGAGTTTGAGCCCTACGAAGGGTTTACGCTGTTGTGCGGCCCCAACGGTTCGGGAAAGAGCAACCTGCTCGAGGCGATATACTACCTGGGGACCGGCGACTCATACAGGCATGTCACTGACGACAACCTCGTGCGCTGGGAGGCGGAGTGCTTCGTTTTGAAGGGAGAGGTCAGGCAGGGAGCGAGGAGCGAATTCACGAAAACTATCGAGTGGGTATACAGGAAAGAGCCGAGGAGAAAAATATACAGGGTAAACGGAAAGCTACAGCTGCCTGGCAAGGGATCGTGGCACCTGCCTGTGGTCGTCTTTTCCCCCCAGGACCTGCTTATAGTGCAGGGTCAGCCTGCGTTGAGGCGGAGGTTTGTGGATGCGCTCGCCGCGCAGGTTTGGCCGCACCACGCTGAGGACTTGATCTGTTACAGAGGCGTGCTGGCACAGCGCAACAGCCTCCTGAAAAGAGGAGAATTTTCCGAGGATCAGATGCAGCCGTGGGATGATCAGCTGGTTGCCGTTGGGGCGCGCATCATGAGAAGGAGGCTCTCCGTGCTTGCGGGGCTCTCCGGAGGCTGTAGGGATGCTTTCTTGACCCTCGGCGGCAGCGGCGAACTGTCGATCGCCTACTTCTCCGGTTCTGATGTGGTTTCGGGGGAGGGCCTGGAAGCTGATGAGGAGACCTGCCGCGGCATCCTCATGAGAGCGCTGGAGATGTCCCGTTCCCTCGAAGAGCGCCTGAGGTTTACAGTGGTTGGGCCGCACCGCCATGACGTGAGGTTTATTGTGAACGGCCGAGACGCGCGCCTCTTCTCCTCGCAGGGGGAGCAGCGCCTCATCGCCCTTTCTTTGAAGATAGCTCAGAGCCGTCTTCTCACAGAAGAGGGACGTCTGGAGCCGCTTCTTCTCCTCGACGACGTGTTTTCTGAGCTCGACGAGCGGAGGAGAGCGCTTGTACTGGGCTTTTGCAGGTCGTTCAGGCAGGTCATAGCTGCTGTCACGGAGCACTCCGGCGATTTTGTGGAAAAGCGGGCTGTCACCGAAAGCATCAGCTCCATATTCGTGAAGAGTCTCTGAGGGCAAGGGGTTGGTTCGGATGTACCTGCACATCGGAGGAGATGTGACGATCTCTCTGGAGGAGGTCATCGCCATAATCGACCTCGAGGTCAGCAGCAAGGAGGAGGCGACCAGGGAGTTCTTGAGCCTCGCTGCTTATGACCAGATGGTCCGTTACATTGGCCCTAAGGATAGCGGAAAGAGCGTCGTCCT
>JBNATO010000341.1:0-1563 GCA_049701555.1 Thermacetogeniaceae bacterium
CCCGACAGGGACATGCCGCCTGATGAGACCAACATCCTGAGCGGGGACTGGCCGGGCGACAACCTGGCGTGGGACTGGCTCATTGTGCAGGGCGTTGACGTGGCCGTGAACGCTGAACCCGCGAAGAAGGTTTTCGTCTTGCCTTACGGCGGCGGCTCGGCCACGTGCGCTGTGAACATAGATGTTTCGCGGAAGGACACGGGCTACCCTGAGTCGGTCCAGGTCAAGATCACCTCTGAAGCTGTAGGTTTGGGTACTGAGTCGGATGTCACGTACTTGGGGCCGGGCGACTCCGATGGGACGGTTGCGCTGTTCTCTGTCTCGAAGCCAGGCAGTTACAAGGTCGTCGTTCAGGCGTGGCCTGTAGGAGTGGAAGACTGCAATACAAGCAACAACACGGTTGTGATCTTCTTGAACGTTAAGGAGCCCAGCCCTGTTAACAGCGACAAGAACCTGCGCCATGAACTGAGCGGGATGTGATAAGATGAGCCGGGCACGCGCGTGCCCGGCTTCTTTCTAAACTTCAGAGAAATTCAGAGAAATTCTTTGCGGAGGTGTTGAGACATGGCGAAGAAGGAAGCTGAAATAAAGACCAGAGAAGTTGTCAAAGAGGTCTCGAAGCGCATGAACTGTTACGCCAAGGACGCGCGGGAGCTTCTGGAGCATTTCGCCTCTCTGGTTGCTGAGGAGGCCGCTCAGGGGCGCAGCGTCCGCTTCACCCCTTTGGGCACGTTCTATGCCCGCTGTTCAAAGAGGGCGCGGAAGGACGGCACAAGGCGCTTGTTACTCAAATTTAAACCGTCTATTACAATCATGAAAAAGCTGGAAGAAAATCAAGTTGTAAAAGGAGGTGCAGGAGGAGGTGGATCCCCTCAAATACCTAGCTAAAGCCGTCATCCTGCAGGCGGCGAAGGACGCCGGTCTGTACGGCAGGGTGAAGGTCATCCCACCGCGGTGGAATGATGCTGTGGCCTTTTTCAAGAACGCTGCGGCAGGCGGTGCCGAAAAGGTCTGGTTCGACTTGGCTGGCCTGCGCCCAAAACTGCTATATGAGGAGGTTGCTTCGAGATGGCAGTGTGCATAAACCCCTGCTCGCTTCTTGCGAGCATCGGCGTCGAGCCGGAAAAGACCTGGATCGACTTTGACGAGAACATCGTTTTTCTCTTTCAGGAAGAGTGGGAGAGGGTCTCCCGCTATTTCGGCTGGAGTTCGCTGGCCGAGGCCGGGGAGTACGGCGGCTGGCGTTTCGAGAAGATCCCCTGTCCGGAAAAAACGAAGAAGGAGGCTGTTTGAATATGCAGGGCAACGGCAGAATTGAGCAGCTAGCAGAGGAGTTTGCGGAGAACCTCGGTGTCCCGGTTGAGGACTGGATGCTCTGGGAGGGCTGGAAGTCCCACGTCGGCTGCGAATCCTGCGCTATATTGGGGCCGGAAGCCGACTGCTGGGGCTTCGCAGGCTGCCACGGCTATTTCAGGGGCTGCGGCTGTGAGGACTGTATGAAAAAACAAGAAGAGGAGCTGCTGAGGGGGATTGAGAGATGAAGCTGGGCATAGACATCAGCTA
>JBNATO010000342.1:0-1553 GCA_049701555.1 Thermacetogeniaceae bacterium
GAGGTGACGGTCTTCGAGGCCTTGCACGAGCCGGGCGGTGTCCTCGTCTACGGGATCCCGGAGTTCCGGCTGCCGAAGAAGATCGTCAGGGAGGAGGTCGACAGGCTCAGGAGGCTGGGGGTTGCCATCAGGACGAACACCGTCGTCGGGAGGACGGTGACAGTTGACCAGCTCTTCGCTCAGGGGTATGACGCCGTGTTCATCGGGACAGGCGCCGGCCTCCCTTACCTCATGAACATACCGGGCGAGAACCTGAACGGGGTCTACTCAGCCAACGAGTTCCTGACTCGCGTCAACCTGATGAAAGCCTACCTCTTCCCCGAGTTTAAGACTCCGATCCGGATCGGGAAGAGGGTCGCCGTCATCGGCGCCGGAAACGTGGCCATCGATTGCGCCCGCACAGCCTTGAGGCTCGGGGCCGAGGATGTCTGGATCGTCTACCGGAGGTCCGAGGAAGAGATGCCCGCCCGCATCGAGGAGGTCGCCAGGGCGCGGGAGGAGGGGGTGCGCTTCTCGCTGCTCACGGCCCCTGTCAGGATCCTGGGGGACGGGAGCGGCTGGGTGCGCTCGATGGTCTGCCGCCGCTTTGAGCTTGGGGAGCCTGACGAGTCGGGGAGGAGGAGCCCTGTGCCGATCCCCGGATCTGAGCACGAGATGGAAGTCGATACTGTGATCATGGCGATCGGGCAGGGGCCGAACCCCCTGATCCCCCAGACGACCCCTGGCCTGAAGGTCAACCGCAGGGGGAATATCGTCGTCGACGAGGAGACCTGCAGGACGAGCAGGGAAGGGGTCTTTGCAGGAGGGGACATCGTCACCGGGGCCGCCACGGTGATCCAGGCTATGGGAGCCGGCAAGCGGGCGGCGCGGGCGATCCACGAGTACCTCCAGAAGAGGCGGGGTTAAGCCGACTGGAATTTTTTAGTATAGATGTTGGGAAGGATTTGCCGCTTGTTTAGAGAAGTATGTAAGGATTCAGCGGAGAAACCGGCACCGGAGGACAAAGCGAGAGAAGAAGGGATCGGCATGCTGCGGGTGGCGGTTTCAGGATACTACGGCTTTGACAACACGGGGGATGAGGCGATCCTGATGGCGATGGTCTCCACACTCAAGGCGCTCGCCCAGAACGTGGAGATCACGGTTTTTTCGAGGTCCCCGAAAGAGACCTCCCGCGCCTACGGGGTTAAGGCTGTGAACAGGTGGAACCCATTCGCTGTGGGATGGACGCTCCTGCGCTCCGACATCCTCCTCAGCGGCGGAGGAGGCCTGCTGCAGGATGTCACGGGCGTGCGCAGCATCGTCTATTACCTTGCTGTTGTCGCCATGGCCAAGCTCCTGGGGAAGACGGTGGTCTACTACGCCCAGGGGGTGGGGCCAGTCAGGACGCGCTTCGGCCGCTGGCTGACGCGCCTCATCTCCAACAGGGTCGACCTGATCACCGTGAGGGACCAGGCGTCCAGGGACGACCTCCTGGCGATGGGGGTGAACCGCCCGCCGCTCGTGGTGACAGCTGACCCTGTGCTCGCTATGAGCCCGCAGCAGATACCCAGGGA
>JBNATO010000343.1:0-1540 GCA_049701555.1 Thermacetogeniaceae bacterium
TTCCAGGTATTTTTTGATCAATCTGTACTGTAGCCAGTTCTGACAGACTCTCCCCGTCTCACCATAGGTGACTAGCTCATAGGGGTAAAGGGCAACTTCGAAATCGAGGTTATTGTCGATCATCAACTGGAAGGCTTTACCCTCGATACAGTTACCTCTGTATTCGTCGATCGGCTTGGCATAGATCCTCCCTGGGGGACGGAACCGGTAGGCGTAGATCCTCCCCCGGGTCATCAGTTCGTTTAGGAATTCCGGCGCCAGCTTCCCGTGCAGTTCCTCAGGCACATAGCGGAGGGCGTTCTTTAAGGCAAGCTTCGTCTGAGCCGGGGTGAGCCGGAACCCCCTGTTCGGCGCCCGCCTGATACCAGGTACGAACTCCGGCATCTCCGGTAACTCGTTATCGAGCTTGATGGTCATCGCCTTCGAAATGTCAAGGTTGCCAATCATCCAGTCTCTTCCTCCTGATCCTCATTTTCTCTTGATTTTTCAGGTAGTTTCAATCAAACCTGCTGGAAATTGCCTCTTCCAGGTTGCTGGCGATAAGGTCGGCCTGGCTCAAAAGTGCTTTTCTCTCGGATGCAAGTTGCTCCCGAAGCTCAGGGTCTCTAAGCCCCTCGATGTTGATGGCGACGTTGTAAAGGGCGCCGACCAGCCCACAGCGCGCCATCTGCAAGGCCACACCGACATCGCTTAAGGCGTTCGGCTTCCCGTGCTTTACAGCCCACTCGCAGAGCCGCATGACTTCCAGGCAATCCCGTGCCACCTTCAAGGGGAGCCGGGCCGCTGCCAGTAGAGCGTCCTGGATCGTCTTGGAGCGCCGCTGGCGCTCTTCTTCGGTCTGCTTGGGCAGGCGGTAGGCAGCCATCACCCGGTTGAAGGTTGCGGTGTCTTCGCTGATGCTCTCTTTGAGGGAGGCTCTCAGCTGTTCTGCCTTCCCCAAGACCCCTTGAAGATCATCACCGCCGGTATCTTTGCCTTCGGTCAGCCGGGCAACCATCGCTACCAGCGCCGCTCCCAAAGCCCCGGCTAAAGCGGAGACACTCCCTCCCCCTGGCGCCGGTGAGGATGAGGCGACTTCTTCGATGAATCCCTCTACGCTCAGTTTTGTCAGCATCTCTTTTCCCTCCATCAGCTCTCCTGCAGCCTCTTCTCCAAAACCTGGTCAGATTTAAAGCCAGCAAGGCGCAGGTAAAAGGCAACTGCGTCAACAATGGCGTCCAGCGGCACAAGACCGACGATCTCGCTGCTGGTGATGTTCACTCCGTACCGCTCTGCTTCGCTCTTCACTGTCTCAAAGACCCGCGCCAGGGAGACCTGGCGAAAGTTGCAAACATTGATTGTGACCTGGGCAGTACCCGTTTCTTCGATCAGGATACCAAGGGCCTTGATGCTCGGATATCCGCCGCTGCTACCTCTGATCGATTTGGCGATCGCCTTGGCAATATTTACGTCGCTCGTGCCAAGGTTGATGTTATAGGCGATCAGCGGCGGCCTGGCGCCTACCGCTGTGGCACCTGCGCTCGGATGCATCTCGGCTGGC
>JBNATO010000344.1:0-1389 GCA_049701555.1 Thermacetogeniaceae bacterium
AGGCACCCTCCGTACGACATTGGCCTTCGTCATCGGAGCTCTAACCCGGATCCTCCTCGGCCGCAGAGGAGACTTTTACCGCCTCGCCGGAAAGCAGGCGGCGCTCGTGGACGATGTCACCGGCAATATGCCCCCGTTCGATAAACACATCGTCCTTGGGCCAAGCCATCCAGAGAAGGTCGTTGAAGAAATCAAAAACCGCTTCGGAGTCGAAGCGGCGATCATCGACGCCAACGATCTAGGGAAAGCCTATATACTGGCGTCAACTGCAAGGGTCAATCGCGACCTCCTGCTGCGGGTCTTCAAGAAAAACCCCGCAGGCAACGCCGATGAGCAGACGCCACTTGTCATCGTCAGAAGAGAGGAGAGCAAGAGGTGAAAGATCCTCTCATTCTATCCCCAGCACCCGCTGCCAGAGCCCAGCGCGCCGCCTCTCCCTAATGATCTCATAGCTGCCGCTCGGTTCCAAACCAGCCTCCTTCAGGGCCTCTTCTGCCTTCTTAAGCATCTTTGGGGATATCAAAAGAGCTACCCCGCAGTCTGCCCGAATTTCTGCAGGAACAGGGATGAGCAGCGCTGGGATTCCCGCTTCACGGAAGATCTTCTCAGCCTTAAAGGCATGATGGGAGGAAGAAAATGTAACAACAGCTGCAGCAACAACATCGCTCCTGCCCGAATTCACAGCCATCGATTTCCCTCCATCATCCTGTTCTCCTGCAGGCGATTTCCCCAATTGCAAAGGTCAGCAAGCGGGCATTCCGGACATCTCGGCTTGGTTTTCAGGCAGATGTTATGTCCAAGGGCATCGATCTGCGCATGATAGTCGTTGTATAGGGAAACATTCGGCGGGAGATGTTTCATAAAAAACTCCTGCATCTCCCGGTATTTTGCCCTTTCCCCAAAGTACCCGAGACGGTGGAAGATGCGATGGGTATAGGCATCGACCACGAAGACGGGTTTCTCGGCAGCGTAAAGAATGATAGCATCAGCCGTCTCCGGCCCAATCCCGTAAATTTTTAAGAGCCTGCCGCGCAGCGCTGGAACGTCCTGGGAGAGAAACGCCCCAAGGTCTCCCCCGTATTCCTCAGCGATCACCTTGCAGAACGCTTTTAACTTCTTCGCCTTTTGGAAATGGTAGCGCGCCGGGCGCAAGAGGCCCGCCAGCTCTTCTTCCCCAAGTCGAAGCAGCCCCTCGAGGGAGAGGAGACCAGCTCCCTTGAGATTCTCTATTGCTGCTGAAGCGCTGCGCCAGGAAACGTTTTGAGTCAGGATCGCCCCCACGATCACCTCAAAGGGGGTATCCGCAGGCCACCAGCGCCGGTGCCCAAAGTGCGCTAAAAGCCTCTCGTAGATCTCCATCAATCGTGAGGCCACTTCCGACAGCTCTAT
>JBNATO010000345.1:0-1388 GCA_049701555.1 Thermacetogeniaceae bacterium
CCTCTTCAAAGCTCCATGCCGCAGCTGTCACGTCGAAATAACCAGATGCCGTAAAGGCAGCGATCAGGTCCCTGCTCTCCGCGGAAAGAGACTGGTCAAAGACAACTGTAGGGATGTGCTTGACCTCGGTCTGGATGGCATAGCCGAACAACAGCAGCTGCACCAGAGGCAACATCAAAACAAGAGCCAAGGTGAGGCGGTCCCGCCGCATCTGGAGAAACTCCTTCTTCAAGATGGACACAATCCTACCCATCGACCTCTCTTCCTTCCCGCCGTCTTTTGGCAAGAGCGATGAAAACATCCTCGAGGGACGGAGCGATCGGCCTCACAGCGGCTCCGGCAGACCGCTCCAAGGCCTCCACAGATGAGCTCTCGCCGAGCAAAACATGGATAAGCCTGCCGTGCATGCTGCACTCCCTGACGAAGGGGAGCTTCTCGATGCGCCGGATGGCCCCCACCGGGTCATCCGCTTCCACCTCGACGAGGTGACCACCGAGCGCAGATGCCTTGAGATGCTCCGGCGTGTCGTACGCCAACAGCTCCCCTCCGGAAATAAAGGCGACCCTCGAACACCGCTCCGCTTCATCCATGAAGTGAGTTGTGACGAGAACGGTTATCCCTTCGTTCGCCATCCTCCTAATAATACCGAAAAACTCCCGCCTAGCAGTGGGGCTGACGCCGCTCGTAGGCTCATCCAAAAACAGTATAGAAGGCCTCCCGATAATGGCACACCCCAAGGCGAGCCGCTGTCTCCAGCCAACGCTGAGCTCAGCCACCAACGACCTCTCTTTTCCCGAAAGCCCTGCCAAACCGATCACCTCTTCAATACGCCGCTTTCTTTCCCTCCAGGGGATCCCGTAGAGGCCGGCGTAGAAGTCCAGGTTCTCCCAAACCGAGAGGTCTTCATAAAGGCTGAACTTCTGAGACATATAGCCCAACCGGCTCTTGATCGCCTCGGTTTCCTTGGCAAGGTCGAAGCCAAGCACCTTGGCGCTCCCGGAGGTAGGTTCCAGAATCCCGCAGAGCATCCTGATGAAAGTCGATTTCCCAGCGCCATTTGGCCCCACGATGCCGCAGATCTCCCCTTCTTCGATCCGCATGGTGATGCGGTTAACAGCGGTAAAGCTACCAAATCTCTTAGTCAGCTCCCTCGTCTCGACCGCAACGCCCATACTCTGCCCCCATTTCCGCTAAGGCCACATAGACATCCTCCATCGAAGGAGCTGCTTCCCGGATGTCAAAGCTCTCCATCCCTCTTCCAAGCAGCGCTCTCATGACTGCCTCTCTTGCCGCTCTCATGTCCTCCACCATCAGATGATATCCATCGCCGTACGGGGAGACCTCGAGGACCCCGTCCAACCCTTCGAAAACTGCAGGGTCAGCAATCC
>JBNATO010000346.1:0-1368 GCA_049701555.1 Thermacetogeniaceae bacterium
GCTGAATTTTCAGCTTTTTTCTCCTTCTGCTCACCGCCGCTCTTCCTTTCTCTTCCGCGGATTATCGTAAAGAGCCAAAGCAACAGAGTGATCGCCACAGGAACTGCTATGATAAAAACGTGCAGGAGGCGGAACAGCAGGTGGATCTGAGTCAAATCGGCAAACTCCAAGACAGCCAGGGAAGCCAGGATCATCCCCAGCGGGAGGACGATGGGGCGGTAGTCGCGCAGGCCCCATGACTCAGCGAAGGCCAGAGCTGAAACATAGTAGAGGACCATCACCTTGAGCCCCCCCATCGCAACCCAGACCCCGATGAAGAGGGACTCGATGCGCTCGATGAATCCGCCGAGGCGCACCATCTTTGCTAGCTCAAACGTGGGGAAAGCCATCCTAGCCGTCTCCTCCGGGCCAAAAAGGGCGATCACGCCCAGAACATCAGCCATCATGAGGATCAGGAGAAAGATCCCTACCTGGTAGCTGATCCCTTTGCCCTTCTCAGGCCTGCGGAGGGAGGGGTAGAACATCAGCAGGGCCGAACCCTCGGTATAGAAAGAGAAGAGAATCGCCGAGCTGCGCAACAGCGCAGAGCAAGGGTGCACGAAAGCTGGCTTGAGATTGCTGAGCCTCATTTCAGGAACGGACGCCATAAGAAACACCATGACTATAAAAAAGGCCAGCGGGAAGAGGAGTTCGTTGACCCTAGCAAACACCTCCAAACCGAGGTAAACCCCGTATGCCGCCAAGGCGACGATCACTCCGATGAAGACTATGAGAGGGGTTTCAGGCATCACCAGGTTGACCAGAAGCTCACTGAATTGCCTCACAACAGCCCCATTCAAATAAAGGAAGAAGAGGCCGAACAGGATCCCTACCGTCCTCCCAGCCCAGGGGCCTAAGAGATCGATGCTGTACTCCACAAGGTCTTTGTTCGGGTGGCGCATCCCCAAAAGGACAACCAGCAGCCCGAAGACAACGCCCGCCACCCCAGCCAGCAAGACGGAGATCCAGGCATCCTGGCCGGCGATCTCAGCCAACAGAGCAGGGATATACAGAACCATGCTCGCCAGAATGGTGTTGGCGACCAAAAGGACGGTTTGGCGCTGGGAGATCTTCCCTCTCTCTATTCCCATCACATTTCCTCCCAGATAACCCTGAATTACCCTCCTGGGTAAAGCATCCTGCAGAGGGGCCCAAAGAGCATCTCTATCCCCTGCGTCGGGTTTGGCACAGGAAGCCTGAGCACGAGCGCTCCTGCGAGGCAGACAGCTACGAGGAGAAGAGCCGAGAAGGCGATGAGCTCCTGTCGCATCCCAGCCTTCAGGAGTTTGGGCACCTCGTAGAGGGCCATCCCCGTCCCTATGAGCAACA
>JBNATO010000347.1:0-1336 GCA_049701555.1 Thermacetogeniaceae bacterium
GTAGCTCGCCCGCCGCCGTCGTGTTGCCCCGCCGGACACGTGCGGCCCACGTCCGGAGGGGTGTTTATGTGTTATGGAGTGTGTGTATGTGTTGCCGCTTCTCCCCACCCCTAGCCTTTCAGGCGCTGGTGGGAACAAAAGGACTGTCTGAAAGTATTCTAACATGTCTGATATTTTGTGTCAACGTCTACCCTATTACTTTCATGTTTCTTCATTCACATGCATTTTTTATTTATTAATGGGAAGCCTTAGTGTATAATGAAAACAAAAAGATGGGAGTAAAATAGAAATAGATAGAAAAATGGAAACCACAAGAAAAATAGAAACCACAAAAAAAGAAGTGCTCAATAGAGCACTTTCCCTGTTGATGGAAGATTTAGAAAGAATTAAGACGGTAGTGCGTGGATGTTTTCATCCCTTTCGGGCTGTGGCTCTCTGCCGAGCTTTCGCGGGTTTATCAGCGGCCAACGTTGCTAGCGCGATGAAGACCTCGCGCACGTACCTCAGCGCTCTGGAGAACTACGCCAGGCCCGTTACGGACGACATGTATAAATACTTCGACAACCTTGCCTCTTCGGAAATTTCCGAGCACGACGGCGGTTTTTTTGTTAAAACGTTGGAGAAGGTATTGGGGATAGAAATTGCAGATACGTTCCCTTATATCGAATATTACGCTTTTCTCGAAAAGCTGTTAAAAGGCGGCGAGTCCACCAGCGATGAACTTGTCCCCCAAAAAGTATGCGCGGTTTTTGAGGCGTTGAGTTTTCTAACCGATTTTTTTGAAATTTTCTATGACGAAATAAAAGAGGAGTATTATCACCATCTCCAGTCAATATCTCTTTGGCCTTCAGGATGGCCGGAGAGAAAAGTACCCCACACCATTTTGTGTAAGCCGGAATCCGTGCTCTTCGCCTATCTGTTTGGAGTCCTGTCGGCTGACCAGGTAATGGATATTTACGTTAAAAGGGTAACGACCCCGCTGCCTCCTATTTCCCAATACTATGTTTTGATGAGTATTTCAAAAGGAGGTCTTTCCACTCTTTATCGGCTTGCTAACTCTCTGGCTTTAAACGCCTTGTGCGCTTTTTTATTCGACCACGTTATTTTAGACATAAGCTATCGCTTTCCTAAAGAATTTCCTGTCCGCTTACTATGCACCTTCAAAAATCAGATTATTGACTCCCGGGAAATACCTTCTATTTTGAACTATTTGAGCGAACAAGAGTTACTTGAACTAGAACAGGAACTAGCAGGATCAGAAGGTGTAGAAGAGCCGAAAGAAGAAGCGAAATTAACGGAAAAGTATGAAGATGAGGTTTTGAAGCAGTTTGCTAAA
>JBNATO010000348.1:0-1222 GCA_049701555.1 Thermacetogeniaceae bacterium
CAAGGAGAGCGGCGGCCTGACTGTTGGCATCCTTCCTGACCGACACAGCGGTCTGGCCTCGGAGTATATAGACATACCTGTCGTGACCGGGATGGGAGATGCCCGGAATTACATCAATGTCCTCACGAGCGATGTGGTGATCGCCCTCCCCGGTGGGGCAGGCACAGTCTCGGAGGTCGCCCTCGCCCTGAAAAACCGCAAGACGGTGATCCTCCTCGGCTTTGACCCAGGGAGGCTCTTCGACGGCTACAGGGATGCAGGGCTCCTCAGGTCTGCGGCAACGCCGGAAGAGGCAGTGGAGCTGGTCAAGGCGCTGTTCCCCGGAAGTTGAAGAGGTGAGAGCAGATGTTCGTTTGGTTTGACAAGAGGATCCACAAAAAGCCGATAAAGATCTGGCTCGAGAGCTTGGATCAGGTCGATGAGGAGTGCCGCCGCCAGGTCACCAACCTCTCCAACCTCCCCTTTCTCCACTGCTGGGCAGCGCTGATGCCCGACTGCCACGCTGGCTACGGGATGCCGATCGGCGGCGTGATCGCCACAGACGGCGTGATCATCCCCAACGCCGTCGGCGTGGACATCGGCTGCGGCGTCTGCTTCCAGCAGACGAACATCCCTGCCGATCTCCTGCGGGAGACCCCCACGCCTGAGGGGAAGCTGATCAGGTCTGTGATCAACTCCATACTGAGGAGCATCCCCCAGGGATTCGACCACCACAAGAAGAAGCAGCCCTGCTCCACGCTCGACAGGGCTGCCAGGTCGTTTCCAAGGGAGCACCTCGTCCCGGCCCTCGTGCCGGAGATCGAGTCAGGCTATTACCAGGTCGGAACGCTCGGGGGAGGGAACCACTTCATCGAGCTCCAGGAGGACGAGGACGGGATGGCGGCGATCATGCTGCACTCGGGGAGCCGCAACTTCGGCTATAAGATCTGCCGCTACTTCAACAAGGTTGCCAAGGAGCTGAACGCCAAGCATTACCCATCCTATCCGGCGAGCTACGACCTGGCCTTCTTGCCTGTGGACTCCGATGAGGGGCAGCAGTACATCAGCTGGATGAACCTCGCCCTGGACTTCGCAGCCGAGAACCGCGCTCAGATGATGGCCAAGGTCAAGGAGATCCTCTTCGATCTCGTGGAGAAATACGCCGGCTATGTGGGAAGGCCTGTGGGGGAGGAGATCAACTGCCACCACAACTACGCCTCGCTGGAGACCCATTACGGGAAGA
>JBNATO010000349.1:0-1213 GCA_049701555.1 Thermacetogeniaceae bacterium
AAAGATCCCCAGCCCTCTGTGGTGCCCCATCTCCTCGCCGTACTCGAAGAGCACCTGGAGCCCAACGCAGATCCCCAGAAAAGGCTTCCCATCTTCAATGGAGCGCATGATCGCAGCGTCAAGGCCATTGCTCCGCAGGTTAGCCATGGTATCGCCGAAGGAACCCACGCCCGGAAGGATGATGCCCCGAGCATCACGGAGCTCTTCGGGCTTTGTGACGATCGTCGCTGGATAACCCACCTTCTCCAAGCCTTTTTGAACGCTCCTCAGGTTTCCCATCCCATAGTCGATAACGGCGATCATCTGTTCAACTCTCCTACCCTTGAGCTTTTTGATCACAAGACACCCTTTGTCGATGGCACTCCGTCCTCTCGGAGGCTCAACGCCACCGCTTGACGCAGGGCTCGCGCACACCCCTTAAAGATCGCCTCCACGATGTGATGGCTGTTCCTCCCCGAGAGGAGGCGGAGATGCAGGGTCACACCTGCATTGTTCACAAACGCCCGGAAAAACTCTGGGACAAGCTCCAAGGGGAAATCGCCTACTGCCCACCCTTCCACCTCAACCTCATATGCCAGATACGGCCTTCCGCTGATGTCCAACGCCACCATCACAAGGGCTTCATCCATCGGCAGCAGGACGGAACCATAGCGGCTGATCCCCTCCTTGTTCCCCAGAGCTCTGCGCAAGGCCTCTCCCAAGCAAATTCCGACATCCTCAACGGTGTGGTGGGGATCGACGTGGAGGTCACCCGTCGCCTCTACAGAGAGGTCGAACAGGGCGTGGCGTGCCCAGAGCTGAAGCATATGGTCGAAAAAGCCGATCCCGGTTGTCCCCTGAAAATCCCCTTTCCCGTCGAGCTCAAGCCTCACTCTCACCCGCGTCTCAGCAGTTACCCTCTCAACCTCGGATAGGCGCCCCATGCTTTCCCCCTCGCTTCAGATATTTTGCTTCAGGCCTTCCAGCCGCAGGGAAACAGCGCGGGCATGGGCATGAAGCCCCTCCTCCTCAGCAAGCCTCACGATGTGCTTCCCCCACTCCTTTATAGTCTCTGCGGTGCTGTAGATCACGCTGGTGCGCTTCATGAAGTCCTCCACGCTGAGCGGGGAAAAGAACCTAGCAGTTCCCCCCGTGGGGAGGACATGGTTAGGGCCTGCGAAGTAGTCCCCTACCGGTTCAGAGGAATAAGCGCCCAGGAAGACCGCACCGGCAT
>JBNATO010000350.1:0-2104 GCA_049701555.1 Thermacetogeniaceae bacterium
GATGAGCAAAATCACTTTCTACAATGTGGCCTTTTACGTTAGCCTGACAATCGGCCTAGCAGGAGCTTTGATGTGCCTGCTGGCCTTGGTGATAAACTGAAGCGGAGCTGGCTGAGAGGTGGGGAGCCCTCTCCCCTGCCTCTCCAACCCTGCTAACCTGGAGGTGAGAGCGGTTGCCCAGGAAATGCACGATTTGCGAACACCCACAAGTTGAAGAGATAAACAAAGCCCTGCTTAGCGGTGATTCATTACGCAACATTGCGCGACAATTTGCTATTAGCAAAGATGCTCTATTCCGCCACAGACAACATCTTCCTGCTGACATGGTGAAGGCACAAGAAGCTGAGGAAGTCGCCAGAGCTGATTCACTGCTCGACCAGGTTACCGAGCTGAAAGACAGAGCCCTGGCTATCCTCGATAAAGCAGAGCAGGCCGGAGACAGCAGGACGGCACTTCTGGCGATAAGAGAGGCCAAAGGCTGCTTGGAGCTATTAGCTAAGCTGCTGGGAGAACTTCACGAGCAGACTACGGTAAACGTCTTAATCAGCCCGCAGTGGGTTTCCTTGCGTGCGGTGATACTCCAAGCCCTGGAGCCATACCCAGAGGCGAAGCTGGCACTTGCCCAGGCGTTGCGGGAGGTGGAGACCGTTGCTGGCAGGTGATTTGGCGATGGCACTCGACCCCGCTATCTTCGCCAGGAAAGCCCTGGGATTCAACCCCGACCCCTGGCAGGAGAGAGTCTTGAGGTGGAGCGGGAAAAGGCTGCTTTTAAACTGCTCAAGGCAGAGTGGTAAATCGACCGTGACGGCAATCTTAGCACTCCACAGAGCGTTATTTTACCCCGACAGCCTAATCCTGCTGGTATCCCCTTCCCTGCGGCAATCAAGCGAACTATTCCGGAAGGTGCTGAACTTCTATCGCCAGCTGGAGCAGCCAATCCCACCAGAGGCGGAAAGCAGCCTGCGGCTGGAGCTTAAAAACGGGAGCAGGATTGTCTCCCTGCCAGGGAAAGAGGGAACCATCAGAGGCTTTTCCGGTGCTGCCCTGATTGTCGAAGATGAAGCTGCCAGAGTGCCCGATGAGCTTTACTTCACGGTTAGACCGATGCTGGCAGTATCCGGCGGCAGGTTGATTCTCATGAGTACCCCCTTCGGCAAAAGAGGCCACTTCTTCAAGGAGTGGACGGAAGGCGGCGATACCTGGGAGCGGATTCAGGTAACCGCCTATGAATGCCCAAGGATTAGCAGGGAATTCCTCGAAGAGGAGAGGCAAACGCTTGGTGAATGGTGGTTCAGGCAGGAATACCTCTGCGAATTCGTTGAGACGGATGACCAGCTATTCACTTATGACCAGGTAGCGGAGGCACTGAGCGATGAGGTTAGACCGCTTTTTTGAAAGAAAGAAAAAATATCGTCCATATCGTCCAAAGAGGCTTTTGAGAACCCGCAAGTCCACTTGTATCAAGGCTTTGAGCATTGGACGATATTTTAACCTAATATCGTCCAACCATCGTCCGAATATCGTCCAAACATGGAGGTGTTGGTAATGTTCAACTTCTTCCTCGGCCTTGACCTCGGCCAGGCACAGGACTTCACTGCCCTCTGTGTGGTGGAGCTAAAAACATTCCGGTATGAGCCTAAATTACCGGAATTCCACGTCCGGCACTTGGAGCGGATGAAGCTGGGAACTCCCTACCCTGAGATTGTGGCGTACGTCAAGAGGCTGCTGGAGACCTCACAGCTACGCAACAAGACCGCTTTAGTTGTCGACCGAACTGGCGTTGGTGCTGCTGTGGTGGATATGTTCATGCAGGCAGGCTTGCGTCCGATTGGAGTCATCATAACCGGCGGGAATTCGGTTTCCGCTGGCTCAGGCGGCTATCATGTGCCCAAACAAGACCTAGTTTCCACCCTACAGGTGCTGTTCCAGAGCGGCAGGCTGAAGGTTGCGGCAGAACTACCAGAGGCCAGAACGCTGGTTGAGGAGCTGCTCAATTTCCGAGTGAAAATCAACCCCAGGACAATCCACGCCAGCTTCGAGGCGTGGCGTGTGTAAATGATAATTTAAAACTGATCCGAAAACGAAGAAATGATCACGACGAAGT
>JBNATO010000351.1:0-2245 GCA_049701555.1 Thermacetogeniaceae bacterium
CTTCGCGGGGAAGTCCGGGAGCAAGTACCTCTACCGCTGGGAGAAGCTCCCGCCGCACATCGTGGAACTGGCCTTCTGCTACGACCGGGAGGCCGGCTGCTACACTGGCCTGAACGTCGACAGGGACGCCTACAGGTTCATATGACCCCTCAAGGCCCGGGTTCATGCCCGGGCCTTTGCTTTTTTCGGGAGGTGTTTTTTCGTTGCAGGGCGTCTCAAAGTACGTCTCCGTCGATGTTTTATATCCGCTTAACCTTCGTCCCGTCACGGAGGAGCGCGTCAAGACTTTAAAGGACAGCATCACGAAAAACGGCTACGACCCATCCTGCCCGTTAATCATCCAGAGGAACGGGGCCGGATATCTGGTCGTTAACGGCTGCCACAGGCTGCGGACGGCGAGGGAGCTGAACATCAAAGAGCTGCCCGTCGTTGAATATCCGGCAGACGAGGACCCGGTTAGAATCGCTCTCAGGACTCAGGAAAATGACGAATACGTCCAACCCTGGGACTTTTTGGACAGGGCATTTCTTGTGAAAAAACTGTACGAAGAGTTGGGCACGCAGGAAAAGGTGGCGCAGAGGTTGGGGTGGACCCAGCAAAGCGTGAGCTACTATTTGCAGATAGCAAGGCTACCCAAAAATGTTACAACGGAGATTCGCAACTCCGTTGTAAAAGTTTCGGAGGAGTCCGTTGTAGAGGAATACAACGGTCGTTGTAGGAAGAATCTGGATGACCTTTGGAAGCCGACTTGGTTCCGGCACATCTGTACCCTTCCGAACGATGAACTAAAGTTGGCCGTCGTTAAAAAGATTGCGGAAAGTCCTGAGAAGTGGAAAGAAAAGGATGTCGCGTCGGAGTGCACCAAGCTGAGGAAACGACATGAGGTGCTCTGCAAGATTGAGGCCCAGGTCAGGTCCGGTCGCTTCAGCTGGCCGACCCCGGATGAGACGCGGGCCGGAGACCTGGTCAAAGCAGAGCAGAGGAGCATGGTGTCCGTCTACTACGAGCTTGCCAGCTCTCTCATGAGAGTCCCTTTCCAGGACGAATACGCTTCGGAGTATATTCAAGCAAACAAAGAGTTCCTGGAAAACGCGCCGCAGGACGTGAGGCGGGCCCTCTTCCACCGCGCCCGCCGGGCCTGGGGGACCTTCGTCGCGGAGCATCATCTTTATGGTATCCTTGTAGAAAGCGGGAAATTCACCTGCCGCAAGGCGGTCGCGGACGACATATCCGGGCAGGCGGACCTCATCGTCGAAAACGGCTGCGGCCGCTTCGCCGTAGACGTCCACACCGGCACAAAACTCTCTGAGAGCTGGCGCCGCGTCAAGTCGCGCAGGCACAACGAAAGGCCCGGGATACCCGTTGTAGAGTTAATGCTCATCGGCAGCAGCTATTCGAAGCGCGTGCCAAGTGCCGATGGAAAAGCGTTCATCACCCTCTTCACTCCCGCGGTGATTCAGCACATAGAAGACTGGCGCAGGCGCAACCTGTACCCGCGCACCTTCATCGGGCGCATCATCGGCTGGTAGTTTGGAGGTGTCCGAAATAGTTCCGGATAAAGTCCTTCCTGCTTCCAGCGTCACCAGGACCGGCATCCGCCCGGTCCTGAGCCCCAGGGAGATAAAAATCATAAGCGCTCTCTCCAAGTGCGGGGCCGCTTACCGCTCCACAATAGAGCGCTTCTGGCACCCATTAAAGGGGAGGCAGAAAATCCAGTCCCTCCTCCGCTGGGGAATTCTGTGGTCGTACAGGCTGGGCGAATCCGAGATAGTCACGCTATCCCCGACGGCCGAGGAGCTGTTCGGCGTCACAGCGTACTTTCCGGCAGACCCGAGGGAGGCGCTGAAGAAAGTACTTGCTTCGGAGATATACATTAAGGCCCTCCAGAAGGGAATCTCCTGTGAGTGGGAGCCGGGGAACTACCCACTCCAGGGGGTTATAAACATCGGGGGCAACCGGGCAGGCATTCTGGTCCTCCTGAGGGGCGAGAACACATACTTGGGCGTGAAGATACGCTGCTTCGTCATATGCGAAGACGAAGAGCACATCAAAACTTCGTCCAGGATGATAAGTTTCCCGGCGCTGTACACGACCCCCAAGGCGCTGGCGGAGAGAAACATCTCCGAAGCGTTTTGCGACGCGAACTTAAAGCCGGTCAGGCTGGCCCTCTTCGCGTAGGGCCGGTTTGGCCTGTAAATGATAATTTAAAACTGATCCGAAAACGAAGAAATGATCACGACGAAGT
>JBNATO010000352.1:0-1553 GCA_049701555.1 Thermacetogeniaceae bacterium
GGCACGGCGCAGGGCAGCGCCCCTGGAAGCGGCTGCGGCCTCTCCCGCAGGTTGGGGAAACGAAAGAGGCAAGTCGCCCACGAGAAGGAGCGGTCTACTCTTCGAGATGTCCTTCGAGATGTACGCCAATGCCTTCGCCTCCTTTCTGCCTGCATTACCCAAGGGTAGGATGGAAAGGTAACCGCTTAGTAACCAAAGGTAACCGGCTTTCTTGAAAAACGGTTACCGCTCTAAGCCTTGTGACACAAGGGTTTGCGGGTTTGGTAACCGAAGTAACCGCTGCTGGCGGCATATATATGCCTAAAACTTTTTTCTTTCCGCGGCGGCGTGCGTCCGAAAAGTATAGGGGCTTATATTGTCGAAAATTCGGTTACTTCGGTTACCGATGCCCTGGGAGCCTTGATTTTACTGGGCTGAGAGGGGTAACCGAATTTAATTTCCAGCGGTTACTTCGGTTACCTTTTCGGTTACCGTCCCCGCAAACCCTTGATTTTATTGGGCTGAGAGAGGTAACCGTTTTTTAGATCGTGCGCAAATTGCGCTGGAAAATCTGGGAATAATTGGGCATCACCCCTCTGGGTTTTGCTCTTCTTCGGCCTGAACGGCGCGAGCGAGGGCGTCCGGATAGAGGTGGAGAACCCGCTTAACCATTCCTTTGATTTTAACGGTCTTCGTGGAGCGCCCCTGTGTGCCCGGCGCTGCGAACCCTTCCTTGACTAGCTGCTCGAAGACGGCTCTCTTGCTCAGCCCAAGGCCGCCGTCCGCCCGCAGGAGTTCGCTGACGGCCTTCCAGACGGCCTCTGGCAGGAGATACAATCCCTCTTCATCCCACCAGCCAGCAAGCTCACCATCGGACAGCGGCAGTGGGTTGAGGCTTTCGCCGGTGGTGCGGTGGTAGAGCCTAAGCTGGCCTGTGTTGAGGAGTTCGGCGAGCGCTCTGAGGAAGCGGACGGCTGGCCTTTCCGCCGCCATGTTGCGCGCCTGCTGGCTCGCAAGGCAGAGCAACACGTGCCACGCCTTGCTGTCCAGCTCCCCTTTTCCCTCTTGGGTGATAGCGCCCGCTGCCACGGCGAATTCAGTAAACATTTCCATGCCGAGCATGAGGTGTGCGACGTTCTCAGGGAGCCGTGCGTGGCCTTCCACGAGCGCCTTTTTCCGCAGCTCCACGAGGCGCTTGGGCAGATGCTCCGCGAGGTCGTCGAGCTGCGGGCGCAGCCACTCGATATAGGCCCGCATGGCGAAGGGGAGCAAAGGAGCTCCCTCCTGCATAGCTGTGAGTTGGGCTGTGTTCACTTTCTCGCGCTCGAATTTGACGAGGAACACGCGCCCCAGAAGGCTCATGGCAAGGGGCGGCAATTGCTCCGCTGTAGATACTATCAGGGCGTTGGGCGGATATTCGGGGCGCAGCGTCAAGTCGGGCCTCATCCGGCCTCTGAAGGCGCGGTTCCCTGCGCTGCGGATGAGCCTGCTGGCCTTCCGAGCCATCTCCTCTTGGGAATGTGTGATCGTCAATTAAAAAGTGATCCATTTGATCCGAGAAGTGATCCACCAGT
>JBNATO010000353.1:0-1567 GCA_049701555.1 Thermacetogeniaceae bacterium
TCAGCCTACCTATGAGGAATTGAAACTAAGGACGGTGTGATTACTATAACAAGCTCGATTTGGGTGTTCAGCCTACCTATGAGGAATTGAAACGGTTGCGAGGCGTTATGATACCATGCGGCTATTCATTGTGTTCAGCCTACCTATGAGGAATTGAAACGGATACATCACAGTAGTCGTTGATTATCTGGGAGTAAGTGTTCAGCCTACCTATGAGGAATTGAAACATAAAGTGAAAATAATAGCCTTGTCATTTTGGGAGTGTGTTCAGCCTACCTATGAGGAATTGAAACCGGGTGAACCGCACTGAATGGTCACGGATTGCTGAAGTGTTCAGCCTACCTATGAGGAATTGAAACAGAGCTGAGCCACAGCAGTCTGCTGTACCGAGAAATGTGTTCAGCCTACCTATGAGGAATTGAAACCCACAACTTTCCCCTTTTAGGCTTGCAAAAGACTTGGTGTTCAGCCTACCTATGAGGAATTGAAACCTGTAAAGCGGCACATAGAAGAGGTTCTTCTTTAAAAGTTCAGCCTACCTATGAGGAATTGAAACCGCAGTAGACATATCCGGCGTACTGTGTTTCATACCGTGTTCAGCCTACCTATGAGGAATTGAAACCCTTTAGCCCGGTTGCACTCACGGCGGGCCAGAATGTGTTCAGCCTACCTATGAGGAATTGAAACGCGGATAAGGCTTGCCACCGGGAGCGCCGGAAAGTACGTGTTCAGCCTACCTATGAGGAATTGAAACCGGTACTTGGCCCAGTCGATCTGGTCTTTGTCACCAGGTGTTCAGCCTACCTATGAGGAATTGAAACTCTGTATCTGCATTGGGCAGTTAACCTGTTTTTGGAAGTGTTCAGCCTACCTATGAGGAATTGAAACATATGCATGTTTTTCCCTCCTCGCGTTGTTTGTGGTGGTGTTCAGCCTACCTATGAGGAATTGAAACCCCTCCTCCGTGAGCCAGTTCCCGTAGGACTGCAGCGTGTTCAGCCTACCTATGAGGAATTGAAACCGTTCTCCTCGCTGATACAAATCAACCTGATACACAGTGTTCAGCCTACCTATGAGGAATTGAAACATGCAAGGGACTGGCAGAATAATAAGGACCGGTTGGAGTGTTCAGCCTACCTATGAGGAATTGAAACAGAAAAACAAAGGCAGGAGCAAACTTGCCCACAGGAGTGTTCAGCCTACCTATGAGGAATTGAAACTCGTTCTGGTGAGCACCCTGTTCCAGTCTCGCTGCTCGTGTTCAGCCTACCTATGAGGAATTGAAACCCGGTAAGAAGGGCACTAGATGGATTGATTGCAGAGTGTTCAGCCTACCTATGAGGAATTGAACCCGGAAGGCGACCAAACCGGCTGGAACCCTTGCGGCAGTGTTCAGCCTACCTATGAGGAATTGAAACAGTTCTTTCTTTGCTCTTTTTAATGTGGGCAAACTCAGTGTTCAGCCTACCTATGAGGAATTGAAACCGCCTCGTCAGGGCGGCTAGTCAAGGTTGTAAATGATAATTTAAAACTGATCCGAAAACGAAGAAATGATCACGACGAAGTG
>JBNATO010000354.1:0-4476 GCA_049701555.1 Thermacetogeniaceae bacterium
CTTCGTCGTGATCATTTCTTCGTTTTCGGATCAGTTTTAAATTATCATTTACAGCATGGCCTTCCTGTAAACCCTGTCGGTCGTGATTGCGTTGTATATGTCGGCTGCTGCGCATATCGCCGGCATGATGCCCACTTCATCGCCCTTCAGGCCCCTCGGGTAGCCGCTCCCGTCGTACTTCTCGTGGTGGTTCAGCATCACGAGGAGCGACTCCATCTCCACCCTGCTGTCGGGCTCGTCGATTATCATCTTGTAGCCCCAGACCGGGTGCTTCTTTATCTCCTTGAACTCCTCTTCCGTCAGCTTGCCAGGCTTGTTTAGTATCTCCGGGGGGACCTTCGTCTTCCCCAGGTCGTGCAGCAGAGCGCCGATTCCGAGCTTCATCAGGTCCTTTCTTTTGAAGCCCATCTTCACGCCCGCGGTCACAGACAGGATGCAGACGTCGACCGAGTGCGCGAACGTGTAGATGTCCGCCGAGGAGATTTCCGAGAGGCTCCCGCACGGGACCTTGCCCGAGAGGATTTCCTCCACGACGTTCGCCACCTGGTCGATGACGCCGCTGAAGTCCGCCCTCCTGCGTCCCCTCTCGACCCAGACCCTCACGGCGTTCATCGCTTCGGCCCTCACTTCGTCGTCCAGAACCTTCAGGGCTTCGGTGGGGTCGAAGGGGAGCGGCCCCTGCACGTGCACCGCCATGACCCCGCGGCGCCTCAGGGCGAAGATATAGCTCGCAGTGAGAACCGTTCCCTTGTTCAGCAGGAGCTCGCCCTTGAGCCCGTAGACTGGCCGGGCGAGTACCATCCCCGGCAGCAGGTAAGAGACAGGCAGCTTCAATCACTGACACCTCCTAGAACAACCTTCCAGCCGTAGCCGGTTTCGACGACCACGGCAGACGACTTGCACCTCAAGGAGTCCATATCGCCAAACACCCTCCTGGGCTTCACCGAGACCTCGGCGACGACGCCGGGGGACTCGAGGACGGCCTCCGTTCCGTCCGACAAGGTGAACACCTGCGGAAAGCCCGTGGCCGCGATTTCGGATTCGGTCAGCGTGCCGTCCCTGAGCGCGTACTCGACCCCCGGGGGCTGGCCCCTCCCGTTGTAGACGATGAGCGTGTAGTCCGGCCTGCTTTCGACCGCCGAATATTGTCCAGGGTTCAGGTCTCTGCCTAGCTCCAGGTTCTCCGAGATGACCCTTTCGAAGGCCGAGCGCGCCCTCTCGAAGTCTATCTCCGGCGAACCGCCTTCGACCTCGTACTGGTTCGCGGCAGCCTTGACGGCGAACTCGACGGCGCCTCTTGCGGCATCCGCCGCGCCCGCCGTCCACGCTGCCCTCGCGGTGCATACGGCTATCACCAGGAGAAGGAAGATGAGCGGGAGAATTGCGACCATGTAGCCCGACTCGTCACTTAAAACTCTGGGCGCCAGCGCCCTTCGGTTTGACCTTCTTGACCGACGAAGCAGTTGCGCCGGCGCCTCCGCTGTTCCCCTGTTCGACCTTCTGGCTGATTGCACTTCCCTCAACCCCTATCCTTATGGGCTCCGGGCTTCCTCCGATGAGCGTCCTTGCCGCGAAGCCGTTGAAGTGCTCCGGGACGAACTCTATCCTCAGCCTCACCTCTCCCGGCCAGAGAACGGCGTCCTTTTCGTCCTCCAGTATCGTCCCCGTTATCCTGATAGAGCTGGGGTCTGCCCCGAGCTTTATCAGTTTGTCTTCGACTTCCGTGAGGTCAGCCTGCGTCAGGCCCCCGCTCAGCTCCATCTTCGACAGGGCGTACTCCTTGATTTCCTCCGCCCCGCGGTACACCGTCAGGACTCCCCAGTATTCGACCGCGGCGAAGAGTATGAACAGGATGAGGGGGACGGCTATCAGGGTCTCAACGATTGCCCAGCCGCCCTCCCCCTTCATCAGTCCGCCCAGATGATGTCTTTTATCCGGCTGTCCTCCTGGGCCGTGACGTCGAGGATTGCCCTTGCTATGCCCAGGATTACCGGTATTGAGCCGAGCCCTATTATCACCGCGCCGACAATCCATTCGACGATGTCCCCCTCTTCGGAGAGCAGAAAGTCTTTTATCAAATCATCCCCACCACCTTCGCCCAGATTAGGGAAAGAAGAAGCGCGATGAATATCTGCGGAGCGCCGACGTGCCTCACCCCGGCCCCGTGCACGGCTGTTCCGGCGTCCTTGTCCCCTCCGAGCTCCATAATCGCCTCGGCCTTCATCGCCTGGAGGGCCGGCTTCAGCTTGAAGCCGTACGCCCTAAACCGGACGAAAAACGCGGCCGCCGCCGTGACCATGAAGAAGAACGACCCGAACAGTACCGTGAGGCCGGGCCGCAGGCAGGCGGATATCCCCGCGATCAGCTTGATGTCGCCGTCGCCTATCCTCCCTATGAGGGTCGACATCGCTCCGACAGCGCACGACGCTATGATGTTGGTCACGCCCGCCTTCCAGCCCCCGAGGAAGCCGACCGCCCACCCTATCAGGATTAGGGGGAACGTCACGAAGTTCTTTATCTTCCCCCACTTTATGTCCGTGTAGACGGAAAAGCCCGCCCCGAGGAGGGCGAGCGCAATCGGGGCGTATAAGACGCTAAAACTCCAGAGACCGCACCCTCTCAACAATCACTCCCCCTTGATGGCGCAGGGCAGCCAGGATTCCGAAGAGAATCGCGGCGCTGCCCAGGCCTATGATTATTATCTGGACCAGGTACTCCATTATGGAGCCGTCTTCGGAGAGCAGAAACTCCTTGAGCCTCAAGAAAAACACCTCCTAAGGGCGGCTCAGCCGCCCAGCCTGATTGACATTATCGTTCTGGAGATGTAGTACCCGACGGGCAGCATCGTCACGCCCACGAGCGACAGTCCGGGGAACAGCAGATACAGGGTCTGGATAAGCGGCCTCACGCTCAGCCCGCTCTCGACCCTGTACTGCCGGACGCTCTCCATCACTTCGCTCTCCTGCCTCAAGAAGTCCGCCAGCTTCTCGGAGCCGACCTCCGTCGCCCTCTGGAGTATCTTCGCGAGGGCCTCCGCCTCCGGGAGCCCGATTTCCTTCCCCATCTTCTCCAGCGCCCTCTGCGGCCCCTGGCCCCAGCTCCTCAGGCACTTCCTCACGGGCTCCCCGATGAGGTCGACGAGCTGGGCGCCCGCCGACAGCGCCTCGTACAGCGAGTACCCCGCGGAGGCGTAGACCCCTATCAGCTCGTACAAAAGGAGCACCTCACCGGACCTCTTTTCCTCGGAGAGCTTGCGCTCGAACCACCTGTAAACGCTCTTCCCCGCCTGCCCGGCGATGCAGCCCAGGCCAGCGAAGACAAAAGCCCACTGGGGGAACTTCGCCATCAGGAGGAACCCCGCGGCTCCCCCCAAAATCGCCGGGTAGAACTCCCTGCCCGAAACCCCTGGCTCGGGCCTCCTCCGGCGGGGCTTAGCCGCGCCCGCCAGCGCGTCGAGGGCTTCAAAAACGAAAACGGCGATGCCGAAGAACACCGCCGCGTAAAGGATGTAGCCGGGGACGTTCGCCAAGCTCAATTCTTCCCCCCTTTCATCAGAAGTCCACCCTCTGGAGCAGGCGGTCGAGCATAATCCCGACTGAGAGGGAAACGAGGTACAGCGCGACGACGAGCCTCCCGAGCGGCTGGCCGAAGAACTCCGAAGACTTCGGGAAGAACACCTGCACCAGCACGAAGCACGGCACGACGAGCGCGTTCACTATCCACGCTATCCTCCTCGTGCCGCTGAGCTCGGTCATGTTCTTCTGCTGCAGAAGCTTCTGCTTGCTCAGCCTCTCGATGAGGCGCGGCATGACCTTCGTGACGGTCATGTCGCTCGAGGCCGCGAGCAGCATCCGCGACCACAGCCTGCCGTACGAGTTGCCTACGTTCTCCGCGAAGTCCTCCAGGGCGGTCTTGCTGGACTTGCCTGACTTCAAATCCCTGGCACACTGCTCCATGTAGCTCCTCAGGGGCTCGCCGACGCCCTTCGCGGCGCGCGCCATCGCCTCCTCGATGCTCTTCGTCGTGTCGTACTCGACCGAGAACAGCTGGATTGCTATCGGCATCTGGTCCATCAGCTTCCTCTCGCGCCTTTCGACGGCCCAGTCCAGGGCGAGGAGCGAGATGAAGACAGAACCCGCAGCCAGAACTAGGCTGATGCCGAGGTCCCTCAAGAGAACAAATCCAAGCGTCGCGCCCGAGACGGCCAAACCAGCGGTGACTGCGAGGAACGGCTCCCGGCGGAGCCCCGCCCTGCTGAACCTCCTGTCGAACTGCCCGAGATGCCTGGAGTCACCCCTCCGGAGGACTTCGGGGAGCGACTCCAGCAGGTTCCTCCTCATGCGCCTTGCATTCACTTTGTTCGATATTAAACTTGCGGCGCACTCCAGGGCGAGGAACACCGCGGCGGCGCACGAAAGCGCCGTCAAAGCGAGATACGCCCGCTCTAGGAGCATCTCTCACGCATCTCCTCGACCG
>JBNATO010000355.1:0-1754 GCA_049701555.1 Thermacetogeniaceae bacterium
GGCCCATGGATGTGTCCGCTGGCATGGAAACCCGACCTCTCGCGGTTGCGCCCCAAAGTGCCGTAGAGCTTGAACCCAAATAAATCGATCCAATTCCTGACGCGCCTGTGGTCGATGAGCATCTCTTCATCAAAGGCCTCACACGAGGAGTAGATATATGACCCGCCCTCCGGCTCGATATCGAGAAGAGCATGAAAATCATAATATGAGAAACAGAGGATGTATCCGCCGGGATCGCTCTTAACCGCGTCAGCATCGACTAGCCTTTCTGAAGAACATCTGCGATATTCCTCCAAAAGCCTCTCCTCCCACCTCTGACGCACAGCCTTCGGACGCAGATACAAGGCTATTCTCTCATCAGCGAAGGGATCGGGGACAGCAGTTTCACCCGCTGCCCTCAGAGCATCCAAGAGATAAACATCCTTAGAAGTGAGCACGAGCCTACGGCCAACATCACCCGCTATCTCAAGAAAAGAGAGCAAACGCTCCACATTGCGGGGGCCAAAATCAGCAACTACCAGGCCACCCTCCTTTTGAACGACATCGAAACAATTCGAGGCAACCTCAGACTCTGTCACTGGTCGCTCCGTCTCCGGGTGCGTCCCCTCACAGATAAGAGCTATAGGCTTCAGCCCCGCTGCCTCTGCGATAAACTTCCGCGAGAGAAAGGCATTCTTTCCGTGAAGCCGCAAATCACCTGTATAGATCACCCAGCCCGCAGACGTCTTTATCCCATAAGCCCCAGCGCCGGGCACGGAGTGATCCACCGGCCAAAAGTGCACCGCGAGGCCCGCTATTTCAGCCTCCCAACCGCAAGGCTGTAGAGGCTTGCAGTCAAGCTTCCGGGAAGCATCACACTGCCCCCAAAAGGATGCGGCATCAAGCCCGATAGATTCACAGCCGAACACCCGGTAGCAGCGCTGAACAGCAGAAAAGCGCCGGTAATCTGTCGTTCTGATCAGGCCATCCCTCAACTCTCGAGGAACAACATAGCAGAGTTCCCCTGTCCCGGTATCCTGAAGCGCCTTGCAGATGACCGCACTAGTCAGGCTGGCATAGATCGGTATGTCACGGTGAAGGTAGGTAAAATGGCCGCAGTGGTCAAAATGAGCATGGGTAAGGAGCACTCCCTGAACCTCTACTTCCTTGTAAAGGGGGTGTTCTGCATACCTCTCCCAAATCCCGGGGTACTCCAGATCGGAGCGGTAGAGCCCTCTAAGGGGCGGGAGCAAACCAAGAGCGAGGAGGTCAGAAAAACCGAAGGTCATTCTTGGCTGCAGGAACTCATCAAAAAAAGCGCCTTCTGCCTTGAAGTTTGTGCCGAAATCCAGCATCAGGGCTGAATCCCCATCTTCCAGAAGGATCCTGTTGCCTCCTATGCAGTCAGCCCCATCATAAGCCGTAATATACACACTCATCCGGCACACCCCGCTATCTTCTCTTGGATCTTTCCCCCTTCAACTCTTCCAGCAACAGGAGCATCAGTCTCTTCTTTTTTTCTACGCCCTGAAAGCAAAATCCTCGAATTCCTCTCCCCATTGAGCAAATCAGAGTTTACAGTCAATCTGGCCGAATTCATTCCTTACAGAAAGCGGAGCACGTGCCGGTAACATGGCCGGTCACATGGATCTTAAATCTTTATCTCGAACTCTCTAGCTAGAAACACTCCATAGCCTTTCGGACAAAAATAAAAGTTGCCCCCCTTAGCTTCTAGTCACAACGAGGGCAACTCAGCGGTTTCAATTCCTCATAGA
>JBNATO010000355.1:1764-3311 GCA_049701555.1 Thermacetogeniaceae bacterium
GACACCAGCAGATAATGAAAATTGGATCTTTTTATTATCCCTCCGGCAATATTTCCCTCCTTTGCAAAGTTATTTTCAGGGCAGGTAGGCTGGGAACGAGAGACATCTCCCTGCCGTTCAGGGGCTCCAGGAACCGTTTCAATTCCTCATAGGTAGGCTGAACACCGGACGGCGGCGCTACAACGTAACCGCCTTCGCCGGTTTCAATTCCTCATAGGTAGGCTGAACACCAGACCAAGCCACGACCCCGATGTGCCTGAGCAGGGGTTTCAATTCCTCATAGGTAGGCTGAACACACGATTATGCTCCTGATGAGAAGCCCCAGGCCGTACAGTTTCAATTCCTCATAGGTAGGCTGAACACACGTAAAGCAGGCCCAGGAAACCCTGGAGAAGTGGCGGTTTCAATTCCTCATAGGTAGGCTGAACACTGCTTGTGCCACTTGGGAATGGTCGTTTTCTAAGGTGTTTCAATTCCTCATAGGTAGGCTGAACACCGAAGAGGCCTTTGTCGAGCCTGCGGTACTTCGCCTGTTTCAATTCCTCATAGGTAGGCTGAACACGAGCTAATCGCAAGGGCGTTAAGACAGAAGTATTCGCGTTTCAATTCCTCATAGGTAGGCTGAACACCTTTAAATTTTCCTGCCAAAAGGGGTTGACGTGTGCGTTTCAATTCCTCATAGGTAGGCTGAACACGGGCGTTTTCGGTCAACCCCTTCATCGTCTCTTTAGCGTTTCAATTCCTCATAGGTAGGCTGAACACCAGTATCATTTTGTCCAACTAGGTAAGGATTTTCCTGTTTCAATTCCTCATAGGTAGGCTGAACACTGGTGCCGGACGGTGCGGCTCCTGTGCGACGGGCGTAGTTTCAATTCCTCATAGGTAGGCTGAACACGGGAATTGAGGCGGCTGAAAAACTCCGCCCCAGGCCCGTTTCAATTCCTCATAGGTAGGCTGAACACCTGGACAGTGGAGGAGCTAGCGGGAGTGCTCTATCAGTTTCAATTCCTCATAGGTAGGCTGAACACTTAGGTTGATTTTATGGATATGGGGGTTACTGAAGCCGGTTTCAATTCCTCATAGGTAGGCTGAACACTCTTTGGTTTACTGAGCCACTTGAGCGGCATCAGGATTTGTTTCAATTCCTCATAGGTAGGCTGAACACAAGTGGTCGCGGTGGACATCGACGGCACCATCGCCGGTTTCAATTCCTCATAGGTAGGCTGAACACCTTCTTCCCGCCCTGCCGGTTGCACTGCTGACCCCAGTTTCAATTCCTCATAGGTAGGCTGAACACCAAGCGAAATGAACTTTGGAATAAACTAGTCGAGATGTTTCAATTCCTCATAGGTAGGCTGAACACTTGTAAGTTTTTTTGTAGCGTATGAAGCAATTATAAGTGTTTCAATTCCTCATAGGTAGGCTGAACACTGGGACTTTGACCTTGACTGTGATCGTCAATTAAAAAGTGATCCATTTGATCCGAGAAGTAATCCACCAGTGATCATTTAATGTGATCCACCCTGATCTTTTGGATGATCCAACCA
>JBNATO010000356.1:0-2144 GCA_049701555.1 Thermacetogeniaceae bacterium
GATTTTGAGCGATGCTAGGAATTATTGTGGCTCGTTTGTCACGGATTTAGGTATTTCTTTTGAGTTCGCTTCTTTGGCATTTGAATTTTAGGGTCTTTGGCAACAGACCCATTATCATTTACAACGAAGCCGCCTTCAAGGGCAACAGCGCTACAAAGTCAACAAATGAACCCTTTCAAAAAAAGCCTTATCCGAGAACGAGAAATTGAAAAAATTACTGGGTGAGATAGAGTTGGAGATAGAAATACTGAAAGACTTGTTAAAAAAACAAAACCCACACTTGCAGATAAAGTAGCTATAGCCAGGAAATGGATTGGTTTAGGCTATAAGGCTACTGTAGTTCTTCGGATCCTTGGTGCGAGCCGTTCCACCTATTATTACCACTTGCGAAGCCAGCACAGAACCAGACGTGGCGGTGGGCAGCCAATATCAGGTTATTCGTTTGATGACAAAGGCCAACGAATCGATGATGATCAGGTTAAGGGATGGCTGCTGCAGTTGATTCAGGGTGAGAGAAATGCCTATGGTTACCGGAAGCTGACCGTTGCCCTCTCCGGCGCAACTTTGGCCCGGTCATCAACCAGAAGAGGGTTTATCGACTTTGCCGGGAGCTGCAGATACCGCGGCCACAGCGAAAAGTCAAACCCAAACATCCCAGACGGTTGACCAGGAACAGGGTAGGGTTTAAGCAGGAGGAAAAGAACACCCTCAAATTGCGACGGTAAGACACCGGCGCTACCAGCCGATAATCTCAAGCTCTGGAAAAGGGTAGTGGGCGGCATTCCTCGTCACCAGAGCCAGCTTCCGTGAGATTGCCAGCGCAGCATTGGTGACATCGGAAAGAGCCAGCGTATAGCCTTTCGCCAGCCACTCACGGCGCAGTTTTCCGGCCAGTGCGGCTTCTTCATAACCAGGAGCAAGGTAGAAGTACTGTTCCTTGAGCATCATCTGCACCTTTTCCTGTTTGTCTTCCGGCACTCCCGTTAAGAAATCCGCAACCACCACGCTGGAAACATAGAGGTCGGCATCATTGATGCTGAGCAAGAGCTTTTCCGCCCGCTGGCGCAGAATGTTTCGCTTGACCCGGTTCAGGTCGATCAGAAAGTCGGTGTCGAGCAAAAAACCACGGGGAGCCACTCAATCGGCCCTCCCGTCCCACGACCGCAGCCGGTTAACAAAGCCTAACGCATCAAGGTCGTCAGGGATAAAGCCTTCCCCTTTTTCAATGTGCGCAAGGCGCGCTTGCCTCTTCAATTCCCTTTCAATTGCGTCTGCGATGAACCTGGAGCGGTTGCCCTTTCCTACAAGGGAATCTATCTTCCGGACAACCTCTACAGGCAGCCTCACCGCCGTGATTTGAGAAGCCCGCCTTTTTGAAGAGGCTTTCTTCTTCTTGTTCAAGCCTGAGTTCAAGCATACTCCTCCTTCCAGGGGCCTTTCCGGCAGAATCACCGTTCCCTTTTGTATTACTTTCAGTATAACAGATGCTGGCCCGTGCAGCAAAGCTCTGTCTATTCCTTATCAACCAGAATTTCCGCTGTGCAGGTCTTTTTGAAGGCCTCTTCGTCCCGGCTCTGGATGACACTTCCCTCGCTGGAATAGGCTTATGCTTCGAGGCTGGAAGCGTTCCGCCTGGACTTCCCTGGAGACCTGGGCGCATCAAAGCGGTAGTCGAACAGCTTCACAAGGCCCCAGTCCTGCAGCAGGTGCAAAGCGCCTTCCAAAGCGGCCTACCGACATCCGAACTTACAAATCCTTGCCAGCTACTGCCAACTGGTGTAAACTGAAAAAAGGTAGAGATGTAAAAAGGCAGGTGTCCGGAATGTACGGCGGGTATAATGAGACGTCCCAGTTTGAAGAATACCTGGCAGGCCACAGAAGGCGAGCCAAGGCGGAAGAAAAACTGCTCGCCGCCCGCAAAAGAACAGCATGGGAAAAGGCCAGGCGACTGGCAAAAGAACTGCCGCTCCTCCTCCCGCTACGTCGCATTTATCTGTTCGGTTCCCTGACAAATGGAGATTTTTCCTCCTGCTCGGATATAGACATCGCCCTGGAAGGCCTGGATGAGAAGGACCACTTAAGAGCGCTAACAGCTGCCGAAAATATTGCTCATCCTTTTAAAATAGACGTGATTCTGCTGGAAG
>JBNATO010000356.1:2154-2844 GCA_049701555.1 Thermacetogeniaceae bacterium
AAAATCTACAGCCAAGGTGTGATCATCTATGAGCAAGGAAAAGATTAGCGCCTACCTGAGTTTAATAGGTGACCTGGAAGACAAAATGCCGTACATCGAGAGAATTGCCCGCAAAATTGACTCCTTGGGCCAGGAAATAAGCCGTACTTCAGGCGAGATTCCCGAGGAAAAGTTAATGGCCCTGGCCGGCTACCTGCACCATTTCTATACCGGCATAGAAGACATTCTGGCACGGATTATTAAAACAGTGGACGGGTACATGCCCCGCTCCGGAGACTGGCATTCGGAATTGCTCTATGTCTGTTCGCGGAAAACACCTGGTATCAGGCCAGCTATAATCTCGGCAGAGCTGCAAGAGATACTAAGCGACTACAAGGCATTCAGGCACCTTTACCGGCATGCCTATACCAAAGAGCTTCGATGGAAAAAGATGGAACACCTCGCCTTAAATATACATGATGTCTGGATGGCCTTCAAGAAGAGCATCGTGGGAATCATTCAATTCCTGCAAAAAATAATTGAAGAATTAGAGAAAGATAACCAGACAGATAGGGTCTAACTATGTGTTTTTCGTCGGTGCCAGCGGCGCACTTTCTTATTTGCTTAATTGCCGGGCGGCTTTTCCGGGCAACCCGCCTGGAGACCTGGGCGCATCAAAGCGGTAGTCGGACGGCTCCACAAGGCCCCAGT
>JBNATO010000357.1:0-2492 GCA_049701555.1 Thermacetogeniaceae bacterium
CAATTGGGGACTTCGATTCATTAAAAAATAAGGAGCTACTCAAAAGAATCAATCCATACAAAGCGACGTGGCTGTAGAATCCATTACTGCTAGCCCTTTGTTGAGCACATCAAGGTATTCTAATTGGGTGAACCTTTTGGCATCAGGGTTGACGCGTGGGTCTGAATCATATACGCCGTCTACGTCTTTTTTGGCCATTAAGATGACTTCTGCTTCGATCTCTGCTGCTCTGAGAGCAGCTGCGGTATCAGTCGTGAAATAAGGATTGCCTGTGCCTCCTGCAAAGATCACAACCCGGCCTTTTTCTAAATGCCTGATAGCTCTGCGTCGGATGTAAGGTTCAGCAACTTCTTTCATTTCTATAGCAGTCAATACGCGAGTATCTACTCCTTGCTTTTCTAAGGCGTCTTGCAAAGCCAAGGCATTGATCACTGTTGCCAGCATCCCCATGTAATCTGCTGTAGCACGATCCATTCCCTTTGAGCTGCCTGCTACTCCTCGCCATATATTTCCTCCGCCAACGACAATTCCAACTTCTACATTTTCTTTTTTGACCTCTTTTACTTCGGAAGCGATCGCCATTACCATATCGTGGTCGATTCCATAGCCTTGCTTTCCTGCCAATGCTTCCCCACTTAATTTTAAGATGATCCTTTTATACCGTGGAGTTCTCATAGGAGCCTCCGGTTACCTCATATGTTCTACAAAACCAGGTAAATTCCTTTATTCCTCTCCTAAGCGGAACCTCACGAAGCGACGTACAACAATGTTTTCCCCTAGTTTTGCGATATGCTCGTTTATCAGCTCTTTTACAGTTTTTGTTGCGTCTCTGATATACGGTTGCTCCAAAAGACAGACTTCCTGGTAGAATTTTTCTAATCTTCCTTCCACAATTTTTTCGATCACTTTTTCCGGTTTTCCCTCTGCAAGAGCTTGGTTGCGAAGAATAGCAGCTTCTTTCTCTACTTCTTCCTCAGGAACGTCTTCTCTTCTGACGTACTTTGGATTTGAGGCGGCAACCTGCATAGCGAGTTCACGGCAGAGGTGCTTATATTCGTCTGTGTTAGCGACGAAATCCGTCTCACAATCGACTTCGATCAACACTCCGAGCTTTGCTCCTGGATGAATATAAGCTTCAATTCTGCCTTCTTTTGTGGCCCTTCCAGCTTTTTTTGCAGCTGCTGCAAGGCCATGTTCGCGTAAATAGATGATCGCCTTTTCAATATCGCCACCGGCCTCGATAAGAGCTTCTTTACAATCCATCATGCCGGCTCCTGTGCGTTCCCTTAACTCTTTTACGAGATCAGCCGTGATCAAGGAATGTTCCCTCCACTTCCTTAAAATCTTTTTGCTTTACTTTTATTCTTCAACTCCTACCTCTTCTTGGTGTTCCGGTTGCTGCTGTGAAGGTTCCTCCTGCTGCTCTCCTTGTTTTGCTTCAATGACGGCATCAGCAATTTTGGATGTGATCAACCGAACAGCCCTTATAGCATCATCATTGCCTGGTATGACATAATCGACTTCGTCAGGATCACAATTAGTATCAACAATTCCAACTATCGGTATACCGAGTTTGCGCGCTTCTAAAACAGCAATACGTTCTTTTCTGGTATCAACGATGAAAAGAGCTCCAGGTAACTCTTTCATGTTTTTGATGCCGCCAAGAAATCTCTGCAGCTTTTCCTTTTCAGCTTTTAATTTAGTCACTTCTTTTTTGGGCAGGAGATCGAAGTATCCTGACTCTTCCATCTTTTCGAGTTCAATAAGGCGTTCTACTCTTTTGCGGATTGTCGCGAAGTTTGTCAACATTCCACCGAGCCAGCGTTCATTGACGTAGAACATCCCACATCTTTCTGCTTCCTCGCGAACAGATTCCTGAGCTTGCTTTTTGGTACCAACAAAAAGAATGCTTTTCCCTTCTTGGACTACTTCCTTGACGAAAGCATATGCTTCCTCCATTTTTTTAACAGTTTTTTGTAGATCGATGATGTAGATGCCATTTCGCTCTGTGAAGATGTAGGGCGCCATTTTGGGATTCCAACGGCGCGTTTGATGGCCAAAGTGAACGCCTGCTTCCAGCAATTGCTTCATGGTGATTATTGACATGTTAACTCCTCCTTAAGGTTATTCCTCCGCTACTTCATCGACAGCCATGACCCTTTCGGGACCTTCTGGCGTCTTTGGTAGCGTGTGTTTTAACGCTATCGGTTAGTATATCATAAAAAGATAACAGCTGGCAATAAAAAGGCACCTGTTTTTATTAACAGGGCCTTTATCAAAAATCAAGAAAGCTTCCTACCTTTTAGTTCCAGTGCTAACTCCACCTCATCTGTGCTCAAGTTTAATTTTTTAGCGATTTCTTGCGAATTCATTCCCTTCTCAGCCAGCTCATAGATGCGCGCATATTTCTCACCATCGTTTATTCTTATAACTTCTCCCCGAATCCGTGATAATAACAACTGGGCAGGACCTGCTCTAACAGTAAATGGTAT
>JBNATO010000358.1:0-5481 GCA_049701555.1 Thermacetogeniaceae bacterium
TACCATTTACTGTTAGAGCAGGTCCTGCCCAGTTGTTATTATCACGGATTCGGGAGGTTAATTAATGGCCCTTTGGAGGGCACCCCTTAAGCCTGAGTCAGCGCTGGAGTCAGCCCCGGCTTCACGCCAGCTGCCTTCGCCAGGAGGTTTCCGGCAGCATGGACCGGGTCCACTCCGTATGCCGTGAATTCACACCCGTCGACAAGGGCCTTCACCATCCAGTAGCTATCGGCCATCTTCTCGACCGAAAAGCCCGGAGAACCCCCCAGGACGTTGAGGGAGTGCGGGGCTTCGTCGGTCAGTCGCAAAAGTTCCTCGTAGGCGGGCTGCAGCGCAGCGTTTCTTTTCTTCGCTTTAAGTCTTCTTGCGGCGATTTCGTCTTCAGCGAAGTTCCAGAGCAGCCTTTTAAGGAGCAAGGTCTCCCTGCTGGGGTTCTCTTTGTGCTCCTTTGTGGCCTGCCCAAGGAGGAGCCAGGTGAGCCGCATGTCGGCGGTTTTGTCGTTAAATACAACTCTCCTCAGGCGCCGCGACATGCGCCAGAGCGCGTCCCAGAACTCCCTCGGAAACTCTCCTTTCTCCAGGTCGGCTTCCTGCTGGAACGGAAGCACCCGGACGCGGCAGAGGAATTCGGGGTTGTAGAATTTGACGATTTTTCCGCCTTCGGCCACAAGCCGCGGGCTGAAGAGCCTCTTCACGAACTGCAGGCCGTAATCTGTCCCGCAGTCGCTAAAGGATATGGTTAGCACGAAGGGGTTGTCCCTCACCTCGGCGCCCAGCTCCCTTAGGAGTTGAGCAGCCCTCTCGACGATGTCAAACTCTCCAAGGTAACTCACGACTTCGGGGCGCTGATGCGCCCCAGCTCCCTCCTTTCGGTTTTCTTAATGGTATCCATCACAACTCCCACGGCTCGACGTCGACCACCCTGCCGTCCTTGACGTGCACCAGTACCTTCAACGGCTCCCAGTTGCGCGAAGGGGCAGCGGCGGCGGCCTCCTCGTAGGAGTCGAAGACCTTGGCCTCATCGCGGAACGGGGTAGGCCGTTCCGCTCTGCCGATGTACGACGCCAGCATCCTACTGTAGAGGACGTAAGCGAACCTGCGGTACACAAAGGTCACCTCTTTTTGACCAGGTATCCGTCCCTGATTTCATACCCCAGCCCGTACCCCAGCTCCATCTGGCACATAATCTTTGCATCGAACCAGTGCTGGTCTTCGCCATCGGTGGCGACGACAATTCTCCTGCAGTGGCGCTTCGCGATTATCAAGAATGCCGTGACTGCTAGGTCGTACGGCCTGAAGGCCGTCTTGCAGAACTGGAAGAAGAGTCCGTTTTCTGGGGTCTCCCACTCATAAGGCTCATACACCCGTGGAAAGTAGAAAGTTTCGTATGAGCAGTCACCAGGGCACGTCCTCGTCGCCAACAGAGTTCCAGCGAACCACGCCCCGGCTACGGGGTTTCCCGCGAACACTCCCCCGGCGTCCGGGGCAGGCCAGGGAATGGAAATACTGAAATCTTCCGGGTGACCGCAGTTTTTCGGGCCGTTGAAGGCAACGCAGTCGTTGTCTATCTCAGGCTCTCCCTCCCCGAAGGGCCCTGCCAGCTTCACGCCAGCCCTCTCCAGGACGGGGAAGAGTTTTTTGAAATCAGAGACGATGCGGCTGAAAACGTCGATAGAAATTTCTTTCGGCCTGTGCCAATAATGCGTATAACCCACAGAGGCGCGCGGCGGGCTCCGGCAGGCCCGCCGCGCATTTCAACTCCTTTCTTTGAGTTTTTGCGGGCCTGCCGGAAGCCCTTAAAACTTCAGAAGAGCTCGTACTGCCCGCCCAGAGGGGTGCCGCACCAGGGGCAGCGCGGGTCCGCCTGGCGCCGTGTGTACACCATGTCCGTGGTTACTGTATGCCCGCACCCGGCGCACTCGATGGGGCCAACTTTTCCCAGCCCGCGGCACGTCCTGCAGTCCCATGTGTCGCTGTCCCCGGCTGGGTTAAGGAAATCTTCCCTGCCTGTACCCTTGCAGGTAGGGCAGACCTCCGTGAGCCCCTCAAGTATCTGCTTTTTCTCTTCAAGGGCGCGCTTGCGCTCTTGAAGCTCGGCGATTTTTTCTTCGATTTCAGCAATTCTTTTCTCTATGCGCTTAATCACTCTACTGCCCCCTCCTTACCGGAGCTGTGGCATCGCGCTCCCAGAGGACAACGCGGCCTCCCCGGAGGGATGCCTGTACATCAATTAGCCTCTGGTTCCTTGAGCCCCTGAACGGTAGCGAGATATCCCTCTCCTCACGGACGTACCTGCCGTCCACAAGGACGTCCGTGTAGGAGAGTAATTTCCTCACCGCCGGGTCGGGGAGCGTCATGAGTTCCTCCCACATGTAGCCGGTGTATACCCAGAGATTTAAGCCCAAACCCTTTACGTGTTTTGCTATTTCTGTGAGGGCCTTCGCCTGGCAGAGCGGCTCCCCGCCTGAAAACGTCACCCCCGATATAAGCGGGCTGGACGGAATTAAAGAGATGATGTCGGCCACATCTACAAGGGAGCCCCCTTCGAAGTCCCAGGAGCCGGGGTTCTGGCACCCAGGGCACCTGTGTGGGCAGCCCTGGACGAACACGACGTCCCGGAGTCCCGGGCCGTCAACAACCGACTCCTGTAGCATCCCGTGGACGCACAGGAGGACGCCGGTCTTTTTTACCCCCTGGGGAGACACCGGCCTGCACACGGGAGACTGCCGGTCTCTGAGTTCGGCTAACTTTGCTGAATTCCACCTGTCCGTTGGGGCCAGGTAGCCTGTGATTCTCCTGATTCGCCTGATGGGAGGAGTGGTCGTTGCCTCAACAATGAGTTCGTCGCCGTCCGCGGTGATTTTGACCCTCACGAGCTGCCTGCCGTCCTTTCTGGCGCGCTCCTTCTCTTCCGTTATGACTGCTTTTATCTCTTCTTCAGAGACATCAGGAGCGGCGACTACTTCCACACCTTCGACTTCCAAAGAGAACACCCCCTTCCTGAAATAATCGCCTGCCTAAACGGGCAGGCACGGTTTAGACCGCCTTTGCCATCCTCAGCAGGCGCTTCAGATTTTTGGGCTTCTTGACGCCCGCGCTCCTGAGCGCCCGCCTTGCAGCGGCGAAGGCGGCGTTCCCCTCCTTGCCCCGGACAGCCGGGGCGATAATCAGCGCCTCCTTAAGCAAGGCAAGGTGCACCCTGCTTTTAGGGCTGATGGCTTCGCTGAGCCTCACCATCCAAAACCCTCCTTTGGACTCAAGCGGGAATTCCCGCGGAGTTTAATCAAGCGGCCAGAGCCGCAGAAAAAATTGATAGCCTTCAAAAAAATAAAAGCCCGGCTTGATAGCCGGGCGAATGTCCGATTTTTTTAGCTCTCGCTGTCTCCGCAGCCGTATGCCGCATCTACCTCCAGGTTATACCAATCGTCAAAGATTTCTTCCGGCTTGTTGATGGGGACGGCAACTTTCCGGAGAAGGGCTCTGTAGAGCATATACTGTTCTTCTGTATCCAGCTTCTCAATTTCCCGGAGCAGGCGCTCTACTTCAGCCGACACTTCGACCACCCCAGGAGGATTGTAGCACGACAACATCTGCCGGAACCACTCCCTTTTTAAAATTAACAAAAAGCCCGGCCATTAGGCCGGGCCTGTGATGACTTTCTTTAATGTTCGCGCAAGCACCACCGGGAGGTCGCCCGCGCCCAAGGATATCAGGTTGGGGTAGATAATCTTAGCGTAGTAGTCGTCTCTGCCGATGAACAATCCTATCACCCTTAGGCCTGCCCTCTCGGCCTCCCGGACAGCTCTGGCTGTATCGTTTATCGCTTCGTAACCTCCGTAGTCTACAGCGCTGGGTTCTCCGTCCGATATGACGAACAGCACCTTGTGTTCCTCCGGGCGGGCGGACAGCTCCTTAGCGGCGGCCCTGATGGAGTAGCCGTCGATGTTGTTGCACATCTTGTACCTGATGTCTTCCGTGAACATCTTCTCGAAGCACCCAGCCCTGTCGTTGAACCTCTTGATGCGGATGTGCAGGACGTCTTCAAAGTGAGACTCCTCATCGGCGTACTCCGTCGTAAACCCCGTCGCAGCGTGCGGAATGTTCAATTCCCGACACATGAGGTGCAGCATCAGCGCAGCGTACGAAGCGTAGTCAATCCTCGTAACGCAGTCGGGCCAGGGGCCCTTTTCTTTTGTCCACATAGAGCCGCTGCAGTCTATCAGGAGGTACACCGCCACGTCCGCCTTCGGGCCGGGCAGGTCCCTCTTCCTGAAGATGGCCGGCTCTCCGGCAGATATCTTCCAAAGGGCGGAGGGGTCGAGATTCCCCTTGCGGAGGTTCCTGCGTGTTACGGAGTGCCTGCCCTGGAGTATCTTCCTCACTTCCTCCGCGGCCCTGCGGGCCAGCGGCCGGATTTTTGCTTCGTACTTTTCCCTCTCATCGGGGCACGGCTCGACGTCCACGACCTTGAGGCGCGCCTCCGCGATGCTCCTCGAAGCCGCTTCTTCGATTTCCTCCAGGGACGGCTCCGGGATGCATTCCTCTTTCGGCCCGTCGCGGAAGGCCGCGGCCTCCCTCTCAACCTCACGGAGGAGGTCGTCCATGCCGGTGAGGAGTTCGGCGTCGTCTTCAGGTGGTTCCGGTTCGCAGATACCCCCCGCATCTTCACCTTCCTGCGGCTCGGGTTCGCCCGGCGTCACGGGGCCCTCAGGAAAATCTTTCAAAGGGGCTTCAGCACCTTCGTCGTCCGAGACGGATTCGGGTTCAGCCGCCTCATCCGTCTCGGTCTCTGCGGCTCCTCCGCTTTCTTCGGACTCAGAGGATAAGCCCGTCTCTTCAGGTTCACCCGGCTCGCCCGGCGCTCCCGGCTCCGTCTCTTCTTCGCTCCTTGAACGCCCGTCTTCGGACTCAGGGGGCGTTTCCGGCTCATCCGGCGCAGCCGGCTCCGGTTTCTCTTCGTAGTCTGAACCGGGTTCGGGTGCCTCATCCGCTTCGGCTTTCGGCTTATCCTCACCATCCGTCCCCGGGGCCGGTTCTTCGGTCGGCTCCGCCTCGTTTACCGGGTCTTCCACTCCTCCTTCGGCTGGTCCTGCGTCCCCACCTTCGTCTGCTTCAGGTTTATCTGTATCTGTATTTTCCTCTGGCGGCCCTTCGCCTGTCTCCTCAGGCTCTGGTTCTGGTTCTGTTTCGCTTGTGGCCCTTTGTTCCCCGGATGCCTCATGGGTCGCCGGCTCTTTCGCGGCTCCTTCCCTCTCTTCGGCAGGAACATCTTCCCCTGCTTCTTCAGCGGGCTGCCCTCCGGCTTTAGGCTCCGGCTCTTTTTCCTCATCTGCCCGCTTGATTTTCGGGAGCACGGGCCTCCTCCTGGGGTCGCGGCCGCTCTTGGGAGACTTCCGCGGCCTGGAGGTCCCGCAGCTTTCCGGGGCGCTGATAACGGATGGTACGCTGTCCCCGTAGTATTTCACGTATATCTCTGCGACC
>JBNATO010000359.1:0-1034 GCA_049701555.1 Thermacetogeniaceae bacterium
AAGAATTTGCACAATTCATAAAAGATAACCTGTATAAAGACACATTCACAGCTTCCGTAATTGGGTTGTAAAGTTTGTATATTAATTATTGTAGAAAAATTACATAAGGAAGTGGGATGTCCTGGAGATTTAAGTTGAACAAAAGCCAATCCTGCCAAAGACATAGCAAAATCATGGACGACTATTCCCATTATACTTTCAGGCGCAGTTATAAATCCCAAAGAACATGGGAAAATGGATATGGCCTGTTGTTCATCAATAGCAGCACATAGGTTGTCAAGGCATTCCTGGTCATAAGCCAGTGGTGGATTCGGACATATACCTATGGTCATAACAGGCTCATCCCAGATGTCATAAAATTTACGAACCAGCCGAAATGCCTGTCGCGCACTACCATATACATCTCCGTTTTTGGAATTACTGCGAGTAGCTCGCAAACCAATATTGGGGTATTTGTCTGAATATTTTAACATCATGGCTATCTGGGCAACAAACTGGTCTGGAGCATCATTATCAACAGGATCAGCACAGCCCGGATTAGCACACTCATAAAGCGAAGATGTCTCATTGATCTGATACATTTTTATTACATCCCCAATATTACAGCGACGTATAATTCCAGTATCATCGTCAAGAATAAAAGGGGCATTGCCAAAAGGAGTAACAGCGACAACTCTCTTTTTAGAAGAAGCGCTATAATCTTGTTTCGGAGTCGACTCAAGAGCCTTTTCCATTAAGTGATGGGGAATAAACACCTTTTCGCCCTCGACCTTAGCTCCATGCTTTTTAAATAGTTCCCTCGCAACTTCACTTTCGAAACGGATACCAATGCTAGCAATAATTTCCAAAGCCTGCATATAAGCGCTTTGAATGGTAATATCATCGACAAATCTATGCAATAGATTCAACCTCACCTTCCCAGATAATTTTTGTTTTTAATTTAAATGCTCATACAGCAATTTTTTTATTAAACACTCCACCCCTCCTATTCACGAAATTGATTGATTTTACCTAAATCCGTGACAAACGAGCCA
>JBNATO010000360.1:0-1912 GCA_049701555.1 Thermacetogeniaceae bacterium
CCATTTACTGTTAGAGCAGGTCCTGCCCAGTTGTTATTATCACGGATTCGGGTTAAATTTAACTAAATTATAAAATCAAAAATCAAGAAACTCAATCACTTTTTGAAAACCCTGCACACATCTTCTGTACCCCAGGGGATCCACAAAACCATAAAGTTCGCTTACATTTATAATGACAATTCATGATAAGCTTTGGGGCGTGTAAATCATGATAAAAAACCAAATCCTTTCAACAAGCAAGGTTGTACTTTGGGCGAAATGGTTTGTACAGCAGGAAGTCAACCATGGCGATATATGTGTTGACGCTACAGTAGGCAATGGCAACGACACCCTCTTTCTCGCTGAGTTAGTCGGCAACGAGGGTAAGGTGTACGGGTTTGATATTCAAGCCGCTGCAATAGAGATAACAAGGAAAAAGCTTGCTGAGAGTTGTTTGCTAGACAGGGTATATCTTATCCACGACAGCCATGCACATATGGAAAAATACCTAAAACCAAATACAGTTAAAGCAGTGATGTTTAATTTAGGATACCTACCAGGCGGCGATCACAGTCTGATTACACTACCTGATACAACGCTACAAGCAGTTAAATCATCCGTGCATCTAATTAAGGAAGATGGTTTGATCACAATTGTATGTTATAGAGGACATCAAGGAGGATATTCAGAGTTTGAATGTTTAAACAATTACTTGTCCAAACTTAACCCCAACTTTTATCATGTACTTCGCCTCGATCTGATCAACAGGATAAAGCTGCCACCTGTGTTGTTTGTCGTAAGGAAGACCAAGAAAGAAGAAGAATAAAAAGGATGGTGATACAAAAATAATAATGCGTTCAACAGGGTACTTTAAAGGAGGGGGTGAAAAAAGCTTGAAATTCTCAGTATTTGACATCTTCTGGATATTATTGCTCTTAATCTCATTCTGGCCGATGTTTAAGCAACGGAGCGTTGAAGCTCAAAGACTCAAAATAATCAGAACAATCGAAAAACAGCGTGGATCACGCGTGATTACACTGATCCACCGCCAGGAACTTTTCAATATTCTTGGCTTTCCGATCACTCGCTACATAAACATAGAGGATTCAGAACACGTATTAAGAGCAATAAGGTTGACACCTGAAGATATGCCCATAGATATTGTTCTCCATACCCCAGGCGGACTTGTTCTAGCTTCTGAACAAATTGCCTTAGCACTAAAGCGGCATCCAGCCAAGGTTACTGTGTTTATTCCTCATTATGCTATGTCAGGCGGAACTCTGATTGCTCTTGCGGCAGATGAGATCGTTATGGATGAAAACGCCGTTGCAGGTCCGGTGGATCCTCAGTTAGGCGAATATCCTGCAGTTTCTATACTCAAAGCAGTTTCACGCAAAAATGTCAATGAGATCGATGACCGAACACTGATCATGGCTGATGTAGCTGAAAAAGCGATCCGGCAAGTAAAAGATTTCGTCTTCGAACTCCTCAAGGAGAAAATGAGCGATGAGGACACCGTTCACCGTGTTGTCGAAACATTAACCTCTGGAAAATGGACTCACGATTACCCCCTCACCTGCGAACAGTTAAGAAAGCTAGGTATTCCCATCTCGTGCAACCTTCCCAAAGAAATCCATCAATTAATGGAACTCTACCCACAACCAGTACAACGTCGCCCTTCAGTACAATACATCCCAATCCCCTATGGCACAAATCGTAAGGAAAGATAGCGAATCACCTATAGTTGCATATAAAAACAGAACTTCCTACTCTCACACCAAGATTTTCTGCTACTACCGGGCATTTTGCTCTGAGCAGGAAAAAGGTCTTATCCCCTGCGAACGATGTCCCTTCAAGAGTTTCATAATTAGCTTGCCCTTTTGCTAAAACTAGATTGGCTTTCTCGAACAAAGCCTGCAGAGCTTCGTTGCAA
>JBNATO010000361.1:0-1144 GCA_049701555.1 Thermacetogeniaceae bacterium
CTGGCCAGAATCGCGTACCTTCGTGGTGTGCTGGCGGATGAACAGAAGGTATTGCAGATCATTAAAGAAGAACTCCAGGAAATAAGGCAGAAATTTGCAGACCCGCGCCGCACGGTGATCAGCGACGAGGACACCACGCTGGAAGCGGAGGATTTGATTCCGGAGGAAGAGGTAGTGATCACCATTACCAACCAGGGTTACATCAAACGCATGCCCCTGGATACCTACCGGAGTCAGAAACGCGGCGGCCGTGGTATTACGGCCATGGGCACCAAGGAAGAGGATTTCGTACGACATCTATTTATTACCAGCACGCACCACTATTTCTTATTCTTCTCAAATCGAGGGAAAGTTTACCGGTTAAAAGTTCACGAAATTCCCGAAGCCGGGCGCCAGGCCAAAGGGACAGCCCTGGTCAACCTGATTTACATCGGACAGCAGGAACGAATCACCGCAGTTATACCAGTACGTGAATTCAGCAGTGGGCTTTACCTCTTCATGGCCACCCGCTTTGGCGTGGTGAAAAAGACGGAACTCCAGCAGTTTGATACCTCGCGGCGGGATGGCATTATTGCCATCAAGCTTGACGAGGAGGACGAACTGGTGGAGGTGAAGCTGACCAGCGGACGGGAAGAAATTATGCTTTGCACGCGCCAGGGCCTGGTAATTCGCTTCCCTGAAGGGGAAGTACATCCCTACGGGCGCAACGCGCGGGGGGTTAAAGGCATCAGCCTGCAACCGGGGGATACCGTAGTGGCCATGGATATTGTGCGGACCGAAGGGGACGTGCTGGTTGTAACTGCCAATGGCTACGGCAAGCGTACCCCTGTAGCCGATTACCGGCTCCAGTCCCGGGGAGGTAAAGGGATTATAGGCGCCAGGGTGACCGGGCGTACCGGTCCGGTCGTGGCTATGCAGGTGGTCAAACCGGAAGAGGAGATTATGGTGATCAGTGCCGAGGGAATTATCATTCGCCTCAGGGCCATCGATATTTCCACCATGGGCCGGGCCACCCAGGGGGTAATGCTCATGCGTTTGGCACCCGGTGACAAACTGGTGGCTGCAGCTCTGGTCAGCGGCGAAGAATAACTCAGGTCATAAATTTATTGTTCCTTAACGAAAATTTAATTTAATTGTTGACAGC
>JBNATO010000362.1:0-5601 GCA_049701555.1 Thermacetogeniaceae bacterium
GGCTTCGCCATACTCCGGCCGGTATTTCGTGCCGGTATCGTCGGTAAACACTTCTGTTACGCCTAAGTCTATACCCACTTCTTCCCCACCGGGAGGGCAGACCCGCGGGTTAAGGCTTACGTGGACCTCCACCGCACGCTCATCGGGCAAAAGCACTATCCTCAGGTTGCCGCGTATCGCATGTATCCCCGCCAGCGGGATAACCACCCGCTTCCCAGAAGTAAGGGTAGCAACGGCTATGTACTGCCGCTTTCCTGTGCTGAAGACCCGGTACATCTGCTGGTCCACCGCAAAGCTCCGGGCCTCCCTCACCCGCGGCCTTCTCCCCAGTACCCGCCGGAACACGCGCCTCAGGTATTTCCGCACCTTACTTCTCCCAATAATGTCAAGGCCTATGTTCTCCTCTGCCACGTCCTCTCCGGTGAAGATAGCCTGTATCCTTCCCCAGTCCCGGCTCCCCTTACGGGGCTTGTACAGCAGCCAGAAGGCGTAGTGCTTTTCCTCTTCCGCGAGCCCTTCGTGGCGTGCGACCAGGCCCTTCACTGCTTCCACGGCGGACTCCCACTGCCTCTCCAGCGTGTAGAGGGCGTCCTCCAGCGCGAGCTTCCACATCCGGGCCTGCAGCCCAAACGGACTGGCGAAGCCGCGGGAGACTAACTCATCACGGAGAGACCGCTTGTCCCCGAGATAGTGCAGGTATTTGATATGGGCGTACTCCACCAGGAAAGCGTCCTTCTGCCGGGCATAGGCCTCAGCTGTCTCCACCAGCTTCGCCCACTTCCTGGTGTTCAGGGACAGGCTCTTCTGCCGCACGGTCCGCTGCACCCGCTATCGCCTCCCGTACCCTTTTTACCAGCTTGCGTGCCTTGTAGGTCCGCTGGCCGTAAAGCTTGGCTGCAAAATGTTGCACGATGCTTATAAGGTCTTCCGCTAACTCCTGTGCCGGAGACGCGTCCTCCGCCCGGTTGACTACCAGTATCTCACAGCCGAATTTGGCAAACAGATCCTCGAAAAACTCGAACCCAAAGCGCACCAGGCGATCCTTATAGGCAACGATAACAGTCTTGACTTCTCCGCGCGTCACCATCCCGCAGAGCTTTAAAAAATTTTTGCGCCGGTAGTTAAGGGCAGAACCGACATCTGTGAGTATCTCATCGACCGGTATACCCCTGCCGGCAGCAAATTCCTTAAGATAGTTCAGCTGGTTCTCCAGGTCGGGCTTCTGCCCCGCCGAAGAAACCCTCGCATAAAGCACGACTTTTTTGGGTTCTTCCCGCTTTTTTAAACCCAAGGCGCGGTACAGCATCTCTTCGGTGTACCGGCGCTTGCCGGTGGGCGTCCTCAGGGCCACCAACTTGCCTTCCCTGTCCCACGCACGCAGTGTGGACACGCTCACCCCAAGTTTTTCAGCGAATTCCCTGATGGTATATAGCTTCATGTAAAACACCACCTGATATCAGTTTATATCAGGTAGTGCTAATCAACAATATAACTATCACTTAACTGTTAACATAGAAGAAACTGTTTTTACCTCCCTTGGAAGGTTTTTGGAAAAGGATAACTTTCCTTCCCTGTAGAAATTTGTCATTTGTCTGAGAACAAATTTTCATCAGCGCCGGACGACATCTAAAACTCTGTTTCCTGCCCACACTCCCAAAAAGAAGAACCCTATGGTCCGGGCAGTGTGGTCGGGCAGAAAGCTCAACAGTATCAGAGTCAAAGCGACTGCCAGTATCACAGAAGAGCGCATAACTCCACCCCCTGGGAGGAAGTTTTTATGTCAAACGCGATATGGGGTTTTGTCCTGGGAATCATCACGTCGCTGATAGCGGACTTAACGTGGGAATACCTCAAGAAAAACAGGCCGAAGTGGAAGCGCTATATCAAGCGCTTCCGCAGGGAACTTTTGCCGCCCACGGGGTTCCTGATAGTGGGAAAGACCGCAGTTCCCTGGGTAGTGTGCTCCTACGGCCCGTACAGCAGAGAAAACATCAAAATCCACTACAACCCCCACCCGTTGAAAAGACCGCCCGAAATCGAAACGCTGTACAGGCAAAAGATAAGAGAAGTCAAGCAGCGCGAAGCGAAAGGCGAACCCGTGCCCTTCAACGGCCTCGGGTACCAGCTGGAAAAGTTCTTCGTCGGCCACAGGGCAGGTCTCCACGAAGAGCCCGTACTGCACCTGTCGTTCCGGCCTACCGATTACTTCACGATGCTTGTGACGGACAACATGCTGGATGAACCCATTATCGTGGACAACGTAAAAACAACTCTCAGAAAGCGCTACGCCGAAAGGGTTGACTTAATGTATTCGCCGGTGCCTGAGTTCGCCACGCACTTCGGGGTAGGTATTATGGTGATTACCGGGGACAACAAAATCATCTTCAGTGAACGGGGGCCGACCGCGGTCGACGCCTTCGTATTCTTCCCCTCAGTAGCTGAAGGCTCCAGCAGGCCCGTGGACGCAGGGCCTAACGGCGGCCCCGACCCCTACCGCACGGCGGTGAGGGGAATCGCGGAAGAGCTGGGCATCGAAGTATCGCCCGACCAGGTGAAGTTCTTGTCCTTCGGGGCAAACGCCGTCTTGTGTGAGTACGCCCTCTGCGGAGTCGTCCACGTCGACCAGACCGAAAATGAAATCCTCCAGATTCGCTCGCTCGGAGTACCCAAAGACAAATGGGAGAGCCAGAAGCTGCACTTCGTGGAGTTCAAACCGGAGCCCGTGGCTGAGTTCATGTCAAAAAACAGGCCGTGGTCGCCGTTCGCCGTAGTCTGCGCTGTCCACGCTCTAATCGACAGCTACGGTAGAGAAAGGCTTGAAAGGGCCTTCGCAGGCAAAGAAATAGCGTTGAGCCAGAAGCTGCCGCAGGAATCTTAGCTCCAAAAAGCGGTTCAAAATACGATGCCGTGTTTCCTTACGAAACTCATCAGAAAGATGTAGAGAAGAGCAAAAAGGAGCATCAATAGAGTGCCGTCAGGTTGCGAAAACCCACGGGAGTCCTTCACAATCAGAGAGCCGAAATTGCTCAGCTTCATGGCCCAGCTCCTGATGCTGGCCGCAGTGTTTCTCACCGTGCCGAGAACAACCTTTGCACTGAGCCTTCTTGCCATAGCGTGCCTGCCGCCGATAACCGCAATGCACGAATTCCTGCACTTATTGACATACAAAGCCTTTGGTATCGAGTGCTTCATGGTGCTGACCCCCTCCCTGTCTGCGTATTGCGGAACAAAAGCAAAGCACGCGGCAAACGTATCCAAAAAGGTCGCCGCCGCCCCGCTGTTGATTCCCTTTGTTATGGGCGTCGCTGCTTTCGCCGAAAAAGCCGACCGGCATCTGCTCTTTTTCTTCCTGCTCCTCCTGGCCTTTTCCGCTCTCCTGTGTCTGAGCGATGTATACTTCCTCATCAGGTTAAGTCTCTTCGACAGCGACTGTCTTGTTCTGGACAAGGGGAAAGAGTTAGTCATGTTCAAAACAAAAAAAGCCGGACGTTGCGCCCGGCCAGACAATTAGCTCTTCTTCAAAACGCTGAACAGGGTCTCCCAGGGGCTCTTCCTCTCCTCCTTCCTCCGGTACTCATACCCGGCCATTCTGGCTATCTCTTCGGCCAAACGGTGCCACTGTCCTTCGTCAAGGCCAGCGACTTCGCCCTTGTAGCCCTTCAAGACGTGGGCGTTCCAGTCCTCCGGGATGACGGCGACAATCCTGGGAAGATTCTTGACTTCCTTCTTGAAGCCCGCACAGAACGCCTTTTCGACCTTCTTCGGGTTGTGGAGCTTCGGGCTGTACCTGTTCAGGACTATGCTTATCTTCTCGGGTGTAACACCCATGCTCAGAAGGTACGGGGCGTACTTCCTGGTGTCGTTCTCCGAGAACACCGACTGGTCGACGACCGCAAGGACCCTGTCGGCCCTGGCGAAAAGCTCCGCCAGCCACGGCTTCGTCCAGTACTCGGCGGGGGTGTCCCCGATGACCACGGGGAACATCTCCGCCAAAACGTTGACGATTTCGAGGAGCTGGCCCCTCTTGAAGTTGGGCATCGTCTTGTTCGTGGGCCCCGGCAGTATGTAGACCCCGTTCTTCTGGACGATTAAGTCCTCTATCAGGTTGCGCCTTACGGGCCTGCCCGCAAGGGCCTCAATCCCCGGGACGTCCTTAATCCCGAAGAAGTTCGTCACATCAGGCCCCCCGAAGTCGAAGTCGGCGAGCACCGTCGGCACCCCGGCCCTGGAGAGCGCCATCGCAAGCGTTATCGCCACCGTGGTCTTACCGACCCCACCCTTGTTGGCGACGGAATAGACGACGACGCCGCGCTGCCTCCTCCCGGACGGGCTGAGCGATATCGCCGGCTCCGCGTCCAGCATGGCGATTATCTCCTGGAGCTTGCTCTTGATTGCGGTTATCTCCCCACCGGAAATCTCCCTGCTCAGGATGTCTTCCAGCGCGGCCTTCACGTCCCCCGGATTGCTTCCGGCATCCGGTTCGTCCCTTGCTGCATCTTCCTCCCACTCGTCGCGCTCCTCGTCCTCCTCACCGCCGCAGTCCAGAAGGAAGCCGTCGCCCTCCGGCTCCCTCGAGACCTTCAGGGCAGTGAAAATCGTATACGGTCTGTCGCCCGGAAGTTTCCCCGTCACGATGTTGTAGAACCCGTGCTTGTGGGCAGCCCTTATGTAGGCCGCCTGGCGCTCGCCCGCAGTCCCGGCGAGCAAGACGATGTGCGCGCCGGAGAACATCGCCCTGAGGTTCTTGAGCACGTCTATTGGGTCGGCGCCCGGCAGGAACCGGCTCACGACGAGGACATCCACGTCCCTGTAGGCCCACTTCTCCAATTCTTGATAGCTGTCGCATATCATGAAGTTCCAGCCGGGGTAGAAGCCGCTCCTCTCCAGTTCGTACTTTATGCGCTCGGCGGACTCCCTTTCAGCGGCTATCAGGCAGAGCAACTGTCACACCACCTTTCTCCGGCGATTCTAGTTTCCGAGAATCAATCGGCACCTACCCTCACGAGGTATATCTGCTTGGCCGCCGCAGCCTGGACGACCGCGTCCGCCTTGTCCTTCGGGACCTCCAATCCGACGGTCGCCGGCTCCGTGCTCTGCGCCGCGGCGACGCCGCCCTCCTTCTCCCCGACGTTCTGGCCCTGAGAAGTCAGGGAATGCAGCACCCGCACGTTCTCAAGCAGCACCGTCGCGGCCCCTGTGTCCTTGTTGACGACGTAGACGTTAACCCTCTGGCCGGACATCGAGAAGGCCGAGCTCGAAATGTCGACCGGGACGAACACTTCCACGTAGCCCGGGCGGACGGCCTTCGCAGTGTCCAGCGCATCTTTGTAGACGTACTGCCCCTTCAGCATCGGCACCTTCGCGGTCTTGCCGACGGCCTCGCTGACCGAAGCAAGACCTTTCGCGGCGGACTTCACGACCTTCACCGCTTTGACGTCGTCGCCTTTGAGCTCAGCGCCCGCCGGGATGAAGTGGGTCGTCTGTGCCACCTCGACGGATTGAGTGGCTTCGCTATACTTCCTGTTTGAAGCGCCGACGATGAGAAGAGTAAAGACTAAGGCAAGCACAAGGGAAACGACAATCGCAGCCTTTCTGCTCATC
>JBNATO010000363.1:0-4893 GCA_049701555.1 Thermacetogeniaceae bacterium
GTCTGTTCATAAAGGAATAGCTATGATAAACTCCATCTCTCTAGAGAAAAAACGATTTGAAGCCCTTTTACCCATCGTGGCGGGAACAGATCTCAAAGTAATTGCCCTCTGTATGAGCGATGAAGGAATGCCAGAAACCACTTTAGACCGGGTGAAAATCGCGGAAAAGCTGATCGACGGTCTGGTACAACACAATGTCAAACTCGAAAATATCTATGTTGATCCCTTAGTGCAACCAGTATCCACAAAGAGTACCTTTGGAATAGAATTTCTTAACGCTGTTGAGGAGATCATGAAAAGATTTAAAGGTGTCCACACTATTTGTGGTCTCTCAAACATCTCTTACGGTTTACCTGTGAGAAAGCTTTTAAATCAGACCTTTGCTATAATGGCCGTAACCAAAGGTCTAGACAGCCTTATTATTAACCCTCTTGACAAACAGCTGATGGCCAATCTCATAGCGGCTGAAGTCCTTGCCGGAAGAGATGAATATTGCCTAAATTATTTGAATGCTTATCGTCAAAAGAAATTTGATTTCTAGCTTTATAATAAGCAACTTTTTTAAATCCCCCTCCCCATAATGAGTAGGGGGATTTTTTAAAGCAATGGTATAAATAAAAATTTTACCCCTACAATTTTATGGTAAATTCAGCCAAAATTTCATTCACTTGTGAATTATCTGTTTTATATTTGACTTAAGAATTCGACTTAAAACAAAATTAAGCTTTTCTTCGAAAGATGAGCAAAAACTAACTACTTTAACGTCTCTCATTTTATTAAAAAATCCCAAGCTGGTACAATAATTGCTATCCTTAACAAACAGGAAAACTACTGACCATAAGGAGGTTTTCGAAGAAAGATGAGTAAGTTTGACGAGCTTCAAAAAGCAGTCTTTGAAGGAAATATAGAAAGAGTCGAAAATCTTGTGAAAAGCCTAACCGCTTCAGGCGAAGAACCTCTTAAAATAATCAACGAAGGCTTGGTTACTGCAATGGATATAATAGGGAAAAAGTTCAAAGAGGGCGAACTTTTTATACCAGAAGTAATGATGAGCGCCAAAGCAATGAATACAGGACTTGAGGCGCTCCGACCATATCTCAAAGGCGAAGAAATTAAATCAGCAGGAGTAGTCGTTATAGGAACAGTAAAAGGTGACGTACACGACATAGGAAAAAATTTAGTTTCCATGATCCTCAGTAGTGCTGGTTTCGAAGTTATCGATTTAGGGGTAGATAACTCTCCAGAGAAATTCATCGATGCCATTAAGGAACATAATCCCCAAATCGTTGGAATGTCCGCTTTACTAACCACAACAATGCCTGTAATGAAAGAAATTATTGACGCCATTACTGATGCTGGGCTAAGGGACAAAGTAAAAATCATCGTAGGCGGTGCCCCTGTATCATCGGAGTTTGCAAAAAAGATTGGCGCAGATGCTTATGGAGAAGATGCAATTGCAGCCCGAGAGATATGTATTAAGCTAGTAAGTTAAACGAGAAAGAAAATACAAGAAAAACAACACATTTTATACATAAAGGGAGGAACTTTAAACTCCCTGTTCTTATTTTAACCACAGAACCCAGAATACTTTATATACCTGTGATATAAACTCAACCTAAATATTAAAAGTATGCCAAATAATAAAGACTTGTAAATACAAAACACTCTGACTAATACCAAATACCTCGTGCAAGGTGATTTTAGTGGGATCCATGAACGCAAAACTGGAACATATTTTTGAGAAAGCAAATCGTCTCGAACAATTATCGTCAGAGGAAGTAGAATACCTCCTGGGTTTAAACGAGAAGGATGCGGATGCACTCTTTGAATTTGCTCGTTATCTCCGAGAAAGATTCTTCGGGAAAAAAGTTTTCTTGTACGGATTTGTATATTTTTCTACCTGGTGCCGCAATGATTGCACATTTTGCTATTACCGTAGATCAAATATCGAGAGCATACGCTATCGTAAGACTAAAGAAGAAGTACTGGATGCTGCCTATAGGCTAGCAGAATCGGGAGTACACTTAATCGATTTAACGCTAGGAGAAGATCCTCTTTTTTATGACCACCACGGAGGCTTTGAAATATTGATTGACCTAGTAGAGGAGTTAAAAAGAAGAATCAGACTTCCGATAATGATCTCACCAGGTGTAGTTCCTGAGTATGTATTGAAAGAGTTTGCTATTGCGGGTGCTGATTGGTATGCATGCTACCAAGAAACACATAATGAAAGATTGTTTCAAGAACTCCGTGTAAACCAAAGTTACAAACAGCGCCTAATCAACAAAATAAAAGCTCTAAAGTACGGGTTGCTGATAGAAGAAGGAATTTTAGCAGGAATAGGCGAATCTTCTTCCGATATTGTCGTCTCTACTCAATACATGCGACAATTAGGTGCTCACCAAGTGCGAGTAATGAGCTTCATTCCTCAAAAAGGAACACCGTTGGAGAAATGGCCAACACCTTCTCGCCTTTGGGAATTAAAAATTATTGCCGTTCTCCGCCTTCTCTTTCCCGATCGTTTGATTCCTGCATCGTTAGACATAGATGGTGTCGCAGGATTGCAAAAGAGAATTAATGCTGGAGCAAATGTGATAACTTCACTAATTCCTCCTCAGTTGGGACTAGCTGGTGTCGCTCAGAGTACTAAAGATATAGATGAAGGTTATCGTACTGTTCAGGGAATCCTCCCTTTACTCGAGAAAATGAACCTCTCTCCAGCTGAGTTGGAAGACTACCAAAGGTGGGTTAACTGCGCAAAGGATCAAATCAAAAATAATAAGAGAGGTGCTTGTCCTTGACTATAGGACTAGGTATCGATACCGGCGGTACATATACTGATTCGGTACTTATAGATTGCAGTTCTGGTAGTGTCATTGCTAAAAGTAAGGTTTTAACTGATAAATCAAATCTCCTTTGGAGTATAAAAGAAGGTATTAAATCATTGGGTAGCGACTACAAAAGAGCTAACTTCATTACTCTTTCAACTACACTTGCCACAAACGCAATTGTTGAAGGCCAAGGTGCTGAAGTAGGAGCTATAATTGTCGTTCCAGAACCTGATGAAATAGATTGGCCATTGCCTCCTGCAAAACTAAAAATAGTCCAAGGTGGTCATGACGTAAGAGGAATGCCATATACAAATTTAGATATTGAGGGTATTAGAAAGGCAGCACTGGATTTTAAGGGTCATGTAGAGGCGATTGCCATTTCAGCCTATTTTAGCATAAGAAATCCAGAACACGAAATAAGAGCAAAATCTATTCTAACCCAATATATAGACGTTCCAATTGTCTGCGGACATGAGTTATCCAGTTCTCTTGGTTTTAGAGAGAGAACAACAACTGCGATATTAAATGCACGCATAACACCAATTGTAAAAAATTTTTTGGCTGCAGTCAGGAAAGCTCTTCAGGAATTAAAAATTGATGTACCACTTATGATTGTAAAAAGCGATGGTTCTTTAATGTTTGAAGAAGACGCCATGCTTATGCCGATAAAAACAATTCTCTCTGGGCCAGCAGCGAGCGTTCAAGGAGCTTTGTACCTTGCGGGACTCGAAAAAGGCATTGTTGTAGATATTGGTGGAACGACAACAGATATTGCTATAGTCAAGGGCAATAGTCCTGTTATTAACGAAGAAGGAGCATCGGTAGGTGGTTGGCGCACACATGTTAAAGGTATAGACATAAATACTTTCGGCCTTGGTGGAGATAGCCACATCAAAGTCGAAAAAGATGCAAGTTTACGTATAGGACCTCGGCGAGTTTTACCGCTAGCACTGCTAGCCCAGCGTTTTTCTATAGTTAATGATGAGCTAAAAACTATCCTAAAGGAAAGCAAACATAAAACGTACCCTTCTACACCTACAGATTTCTTATATTTGATAAAAAAAGACGCTAACTTTACTGATGAGGAAAAGGTGCTTGTTAATATTTTGCAGCAAAGGCCTTTATCCATAGTAAAACTGGCTCAAATCTTGAACACCCATCCTGTTTTAATACCTACTGAGAGGCTAGAAAATATAGGTGTTATAGGTCGTGCTGGGCTCACTCCAACGGATATTCTTAATACAACTGGTGAATTTTCAGTTGGGGATACTCTAGCATCAAGACTCGGCGTAGAAATAATGTCACATCATTTAAAGATTGAAGAAAACGCCTTTATAAAAAAGGTAAAAAGCTACATTACAAATACTTTGACAAAACAAATTCTAGATAAGGTAATTCAAGAATCTCTTAATTTGAACGAATGTCCTTCCTGCAAAATTTATGATAATCTAATCAGCCAAGCAATTGGTCTAAATACTATAGATATGTTGGATGTCTCATTTTCTCTAAAATATCCACTTGTAGGTATTGGAGCACCAGTTAATGTTTTTTTACAAAATGTAGCAAAGTGTATAAGTGCAGAACTAATTGTACCTGAGCATGCAGAAGTTGGTAATGCTATTGGCACCGTAGTCGGAAACATCATAGAAACTGCAGAAATAATTATCCGGAAAATCGACGATGGAGAAAAAGGTTGTTATGTAATGTTCTCGCCATGGGAACGAAAAACATTTGAAAATATAGAAGATGCAAAACAATATGCAATCCAGCTAGGGGTTGAAAAGTTAAAGAAATCTTATTATGACGAGAACTCCTTCCAACCAATTATTTCTATATCCGACGATTACTCTTACGATGAGCTTAAGTTATCAATTTCTTCGGTAAGAAAGCCTTGGTGGTACGGTAAATAATTAAAATTTGAAAGGATAATTAGAAATGTATACCAAAAAAGTCACATTAGTAATTATACTAGCTGGTAGCTTCCTTTTATCCAGCTGTGGGATTGCTTGGGCGGCGACCGGGAACGAACTCGGCAAAATGCTCCCCTGGTGGAGCGTTCTGC
>JBNATO010000364.1:0-4140 GCA_049701555.1 Thermacetogeniaceae bacterium
CAGAAATTGCTGTGGAGCTTGCCTTAAGATTAAATGGTGAAATAATTTCTGCCGATTCCATGCAGGTTTATAAATACTTTAATATTGGTACAGCCAAACTAACTCGTGAAGCTCAAAAAGGCGTTCCTCATCATCTTGTAGATATTTTGGAACCAGATGAGGAGTTTAGTGTTGCACAATACCAAAAACTAGCTAGAGAAAAGATTGAAGAAATAAATAAAAAAGGAAGGCTACCTTTTCTCGTCGGAGGCACAGGCCTGTATATCCAGGCAGTGATAGATCCTTATCAGTTTCCAGAAACGAAGGATATTCATGAATTTCATGAATTGAGGAACAATTTCAGGAAGATCTGGGCAACAGAAGGGGGAAAAGAAAGATTATATCAGGAACTTCAGAAGATCGATCCTATAACTGCAAACAGGGTCCATCCCAATGATTTTCGTAGGATCAGCAGAGCTCTTGAGGTTTACTATTTAACAGGCACTCCGATCTCACAATTTCAAAAGAAAAAATTCGAATCGCTATATCAGCTTGCAATGGTAGGTTTAAACAGAAAGCGCCAAGATCTCTATAAACGAATTGAGAAACGTGTTGAGTTGATGTTCCAAGCTGGAATAGTAGAAGAAACCAAAGCAATCCTTGCCCGAGGTTACGACCCTTGCCTTAAACCCTTTCAGTCATTGGGGTACAAGCAGGTTATTGGTTATCTAAATGGCGAATATGATCTTTCTACTGCTATTGAGTTAACGAAAAAAGCAACAAGAAACTATGCAAAAAGGCAGCTCACATGGTTTCGTCGAGATCCAAGAATTAAATGGTTTATGCTTGAAGAAGACACAAAAGTCACCGATAATAATATACTGGACAAAATAATCCAATTTATTTGCAGGAATCTCTCTATACCATGTAGAATAAATTGTTAAACTTTTTTGGTTTGAAGTAGGAGGTTACGCAATGTCAAAACAACAGATTAACCTACAGGATTTCTTCTTAAATCAGATCCGAAAGGAAAACACCCCTGTAACAATTTTTTTAATCAATGGATTCCAATTAAAAGGAAATATTCGCGGTTTCGATAATTTTACCGTAATAATTGAATCTGACGGAAAACAACAGATGGTGTACAAACATGCTATCTCAACAGTTATGCCGATGAAAGCCGTTAGCCTATCTTGGGATTCTAACCGCAACCAAGAGACATAAAACCTCGCTAACACAGGAGGGATGATGTCTATTGGAGTAAGAAATTCGAAAAGCCAACTACGAAAAAGTGGTAACTATATCCTTTTTTTGATAAACATCATAGCAATAATCATAATTGCCTTGTTAGGAAGCGGATGTGAAGAAAAATCATTATTAAGAGTGGGAATTTTACCTAACGAAGAAGCCTTTCCTATTTATGTTGCCCAAGAAGAGGGTATTTTCAAGAAATACGGCGTAAGTGTGGAAATTGTTCCGTTCCAAAGTGCATCAGAGAGAGACGCAGCTATTCAGGCAGGAACCATAGATGGCGCAGAAGGTGACATGATTGCAGTAGCTTTATTGCGAAAAGGCGGTATCCCTGTAAAAGCAACTGCCGTAGCACTGGGAGCTACACCAAGTGAAGGCCGTTATGCCTTATTGTCCGCTCCTGGAAATATTACAAATGTTTTCAAAATCAAAGATAAAACCATGGCAATATCCAAAAACACTATCATTGAATTTGCAGCAGACGAAATGCTTAAAATAAAAGGGATCAACCCAAACAGCGTCAAAAAAGTATATGTACCTAAGATGCCTCTGCGCCTTGAGATGTTGATTCAGAAAAAAGTAGATACTGCTGTTCTTCCCGAACCTCTTGCATCATTGGCTGAACTCAAGGGAGCAAAAGTTTTGATCGATGATACAAAACTGCCGATTAACCTAACACAATCAGTGTTTTTCTTCAGAGAAGATGCTCTAAAAAAGAAAAAGAAAGAAATTCAAAAATTTTTATTAGCATTTGAAGAAAGTGGGAAAGAGGTTACGCAAAACCCAGAGAAGTATAGAGATCTCTTTAACAAAAAAATAGAGGTTCCGTTAGAACTACAAAAAAGCTTTCCTATTCCTAAATTTTCGCCTCTTCAGCTCCCCAACAGAGAAAATGTAAATCTAGTATTGAAATGGATGATGGAAAAGAAGCTTTTAGAAAGAATTTATTCATATGAAGAACTTGTAGATCGTGATATTCTTGTTAACATGAAATAAACACTAAGAATCAGAAACCAAAGAAGGTACAATTGCATTATGCTTACACTTAAAAAAGTCAGCCTGATTTATAGGAATGGAAAGAGTGAAGTTCAAGCTCTAAAGGATATTGATTTAAAAATTGAAAAAGGAAAAAGCTATGCTGTGATCGGCCCTTCGGGATGTGGAAAGACATCCCTTCTTTATCTCATAGCAGGATTAATACAACCCACAACAGGAGAAATATGTGTAGAGGGTCAAGGGCTAGAAAATTTTCGCCAGAAAACAGCGCTCATCCTACAGGAATATGGGCTCCTTCCGTGGAAAACCGTCTGGGAAAACGCCGCGCTTGGTCTTAGAATAAGAAACATAACAAAAGAAAAAGCAAACCAAATGCTGCTTCCTATTCTCGAAGAGCTTGAATTAACAGACTGTTTAAAACGGTATCCTACCCAACTCAGCGGTGGACAGAAGCAAAGAGTTGCTTTGGCCAGAGCTTTAGCACTCAATCCAGAGTTGCTTTTGATGGATGAACCGCTCTCTGCTTTAGATGCATTGACTAGAGAAAATCTCCAGGAACTGATATTGAAACTTTGGAAAAAACACCAGATCACACTCGTCCTTGTTACACATAGTATCGAAGAAGCCGTTTATCTAGGGCAAGAAATCATCATCTTAACCCCGCAGCCAGGGAAGATTCAGGCTCTTATCTCAAATTCAGGAATGGGATCGAAAGAATACCGCCACAATCCACTGTTTCATCAAAAGTGTTCCGAGATACGCTCAATTTTGGAGGAAAATAACTAAAGTGAAAAATGCGATAAAAACTGAGAACAAAAAAAATGGTTCTATAACTGCCTATCTTCTGGCGGTTTTCTTTTTCTTCCTTGGATGGGATATTCTTTCCCATATCCTCAACAACCCTGCCTTGCCAGAGCCACTTCCAGCGATCACTCAATTTTTCTACATCTTCCCTCACACTCTATGGAAACATTTTCTCATCAGCAGCTACAGAGTAGTTACAAGTTTACTAATAGGAATTTTACTAGCTGTTCCTCTGGGGCTCTATGTCGGCCGAAATGAAAAAATAGACCATTTTTTTGCTCCTCTTATTTATTTACTTTATCCAATACCTAAAATAGCTTTATTACCTGTGATCTTCATCATCTTTAAAATAGGTGATGCTTCCAAAATTTTTCTGATCACGTTGATCATCTTCTTTCAAATACTGGTAACCACACGCGATGCTGCTAAAAAAGTGCCAACAGCTTCAATCATCTCTGTTTTATCACTAGGTGCTAGCGATTGGGAGATCTACAAGCACGTAATAATCCCCGCTTGTTTACCTGAAATTTTCACATCAATAAGGATAAGTTTGGGAACCGCCATTTCCGTTCTCTTCTTTGCAGAATCTTTTGCAACTTTCCAGGGTTTAGGGTATTTCATCTTTGAAACTTGGAGCAGAATTAGCTACCAAGAAATGTTTGCCGGCATACTAGCTTTAAGCTTATTGGGCTCTATTCTTTTTCTGCTGGTAGATGTTCTGCAACGCCTCTTATGCCCTTGGCTCTATGTTTGAACAATTTATAATTATCGGTGCGTATAATGTCAAAAGAGAAAAGGGCAAAGAGGTGAAGCACATGAATTTTAGGCTTAATACCCAACCCTTCCGGAACACCTCTCACACCAAGGAAAGTTATCAAAAACCTCTAACCCATAATAAACATAATAAAAGAGATGATGTCGAGCAACTCAAGCCTGAAACGATAATGCAAGAGCTCAATTCATTGATCGGTTTAACTGAAGTAAAAAACCTAGTTGCTGAAATTTATGCTTTTATTCAGATACAAAAAAGAAGAGAAAAAGAAAAATTGTGTACAGATCCTCTTGTTTTACACATGATCTTTAAGGGCAATCCTGGTACAGGAAAAACAA
>JBNATO010000365.1:0-3641 GCA_049701555.1 Thermacetogeniaceae bacterium
TGGGCCAAAGCCTCAAGGTGACCCACTATAGCCTCTTTCGCTCTTTCCAAGGCCTGCTCAACCGTATCTCCCTGGGTGAAGCACCCGGGTAACGCAGGAACAGAAACAACATAGCCCTGCCCCTCCTCATCCCATTCAAGAATAACTTTGTACCTGTAAAGCATTTCGCAGCCTCCCAGAGGGCATCTTCAGCCCGTCCTTACATAGTATGCCTTGGTGGAGTAAGATTTAGCTTTTCACAGGCAAAATCCTGCTTACACGATCGACATAAACAAAAGCCACCTTCGTTTTCGCTGAAGGTGGCCAACTTTAAGAGCAACTAACTCGCAATTTTGGAGAGGACACTCACAAATGCTGCGAAGCTTTGATTTCCAAGCTGGTGGGCCACGTAGGCTTCGAACCCACGACACCCTGATTAAGAGTTGGGAGACACTTGCGAAATCCTGTTACATCTTGTTTCAATATGTGGCGTCTAATCAAGGGTTCACGTGTTTTTGCTATGCATAATCGTTTCTAATTACGCATTTTATAACGTAAAACTGGTGTCAAACTGGTGTCGGGACACCAGTTTTTTGTACCTGTCAAAGGCAATAAAGAAACGAAAAAGCCCTCCACGGTGGGAGGGCTAAAATTTGGCTTCTGAGCGATTTTTTTCTAGGGTTCAAGTATAATTCATTAACCCCTTTCAAAAAATCGTTTCTAGGCCATGTTAGAGGCTATTCTTGGCTTTTGCCAGGTGGTTTCAAAGCAACATTGTTGGACTGACCGGCAGTAGCGGCCACAAGGAACCCATTGGCTACGCTAAGCGCCCACACCTTCCAGTCCAAAGCTGAAGCCCCAGTTCCAACTTGAGCCAAGAAAAGTACGATAGAACCGACCAAAACAGCGTAAATATCGGTAGGAATGTGCAGACACTTGTCAATCAGAGACTTGGTGTAGGCAACCACCAGATAGGTAAGGTACGCTGCTCCCCCAAGGGTCATTAACGCCTCGAAAGTGAAAAGGGTATCGGGCACGTTCATGCTATTCCCTCCTTAAAATGGGATGTCTTCGGGATTGTACGCCACTTCTTCACCAATACTATCGTTCTTGGGCCACTCAAGGAAATACACTCTCTCAGCAAGCACTTCAAATACCTTTTGTTTCTTCCCACCTTTTTCATACGTCCGAGTTTCCAACCGTCCTTCTACACACGCTTGCATACCTTTCTTAAGATGGTTGGTGCAAGTTTCGGCAAGCTTGCGCCAAACAACAACCGGAATAAAATCTACAAGGTTTTTGCCTTCCTTATCTTTGATTCCCCTGCTTACTGCTAGAGTCATGCGGGCCACGGGAACGCCACTATTGGTATAACGCATATCTGGATCGTTTGCCAATCTTCCTACCAAAACAATGTGATTCAGCATGATATTCCTCCTATCTTAGAATTTGGGTAATCAATAAAAACAGGGACGTAATTACGCCCCCCATTACGCCAATGAGCCGAGTATAGATTTTGTCTACCTTTCCTTCAATCTTTTCCATCCTTCCCTCCACTCTTTGCAAGCTCCCATTTTGCTTCTCCTGCCACATTTCTAAGTTCCTAATTTTCTCCGAGTGTTCAACTAGCATACTAATCACTTCTTCCATTTCCAACCTCACCGCCCCCTCCTATTTCTTGATTTTCATGATTTCCTTCCCTCCTACTTTGAGTTTTAGAATAGTGTCGGCTTGGGTAATCGTAATTTCTTTTGTTCTATCGTCATAATACACCGTAGCCCCTAAAGCCTCACAAACGGCCCTAAGAGGCGCAAGGGTACAGCCATTTTGCACTTGGACAGGAACATCCAAAGGAATTTTTTGTATGCCATCGTCCTGCCAGACAACCCCAGCGTATTTACATATACCCTTGTTAATCACCTTGCCAATGTCCTCTTTATGCTCCATTATCCACTCTGCTTGTTCTGGATCATCATGAAAAGCAATTTCTACGATACAGGCCGGAGCAATGGTATACTTGAGTTCGTAGAGGTCTAAACGCCTCTTAATCCCACGGTCTAACCAAGGGGTAAGGGCCGCTAGTTCGTCATAGATACACTTGGCCAGCTTATAACCTTCGTCAGAATAATAAAGCACTTCAGCTCCCTTTCCGCCTCCAGCGTTGGAATGGATAGCTACATGGATGTCAGGCTTCCAATCATTGGAATCCTTAACCACTTCCATTAGTGTCATGTCTGGCCTGTTTCGTTTAATGTGAAAACCGTGCCTAAGAAGGTCGGGTTCCATTGCATCTACAACTTCGTTCATTCGCTGCTCTTCAGTGCCGTACTTGCCTGCACCGATGTTATGCTCTTGAGTTGAAGGACTCAGGTAAACTTTCATTTTGCTCCCTCCTATTTCAAAAACCTTCCCTTGATCGTAGCCGTCTTATCCTTGCTGTTGTAGTACACAGAAGCCCCAAACATTTCGGCGGCAAAACGTAAGGGAATCAGCATCCTATCGCCGCCAGGAACGGGTTGCAAAACAGGAACGGTATCCATCAGTTTCTTTTCTCCGTTAACCCATACTTCTTTAGAATTTACCTTAAAAACAATCTCTGTCTCCGGAACATCGGGTTGCACTACGTTTTCTTTGATCCGGCCAAAGGAGAACACCCCAAAGCCGTATTCCATATCAACACCAGGCGTACCCAAATCTTCCGAGTACATTTGGAGTAATAGCCGAATTTGGTCGGGAGTCAGTTTCTTCCCGTAGCGTTTCTTGGCTTTGGCCTGTAGAATAGCTACTGCTCCAGCAATATGAGGACAGGCCATAGATGTGCCAGACATCAAGGCGTATTTACCGTTAAGATACGTAGAGTAAACTTGCACTCCAGCAGCAGCCACTTCCACATCGGAGCCGATAGACGAAAATGGAGCATGTCTCTTTTCAATGTCTACGGCGGCTACAGAAATAACTTCCAGGTATTTTGCAGGATAGTTGGTACCTTGCTCACCTTCATTGCCAGCAGCTGCAACAAGGACAATACCAGCATCGTAAGCACGTTTAACGGCGTCATGAAGTTTTGAATAGTCTTTGGGGCCTCCAAGAGACATGGAAATAACATCTACACCCTTAGAAATTGCCCAGTCAATTCCTTGGATAAGCCAATCGTAATACCCCTCCCCCATGTCGTTTAATACCTTGGCAGCATAAAGGTCAACTTTCGGCGCAACACCCTTGATTTTTCCGTTTGCACAGATTGAACCAGAAGCATGGGTAGAATGTCCATGACAGTCAATCGGGGTGGGTGAATCGGTAAAGTTAATAAACTCTTTTACTTTAAGATCGGGATGGGTAGGGGCGCCACTATCGAGAATTGCTACTTTTATACCTTCACCTTGTGTCTCGGGCCATTCCAATTCAGCAGCAATCATCTTTACGCCATACGGTATTTCTGGTACCGAATCCGACAGGGCCAGAACTTGTGTTAATGGCACACGAATATCCACTTAGACCGCCTCCAATCTAGGGTAATCATTTTGGATTTCTTTGAACAACACAAACTCTACGTCAAAGCTCTCAATCCTCCCATCCTCAGTGAAGCAAAAATTAAGGATGGCCCCGCCAATATCGGGTTCCATCCCTCTTCGCTCTTCAAATATGGTCAGCCCCTCAAAACA
>JBNATO010000366.1:0-1226 GCA_049701555.1 Thermacetogeniaceae bacterium
AGTGCGGCAGGAGTTCGGGGGGGATTTGAGCGGTAGGACAGTGCTCATCATCGGGGCTGGAGAAATGGGAGAGTTGACGCTCAAAAATCTTATCGCTCGCGGGGTCAGCACTGTCTTGGTGTCCAACCGTTCTTTTGATAGGGCAGAAACGCTGGCAAGGGAGTACGGGGGCAGGGCGGTGCGGTATGATGAGTTCTATGATCACTTGAAACATGCCGATATCGTCATTGCTTGCACCTCTGCGACCCATTTTGTTGTGAGCGCCGAAAAGGTCAGAAGTGTTGTTGGTGATCGGAGGGAGAGGCCTCTTTTCATTATTGACATAGCTGTACCCAGAGATGTGGAGCCGTCTGTCGCAGAAATTCCCGGGGTTTATCTTTACGATATTGATGACCTTGAACGGGTTGTTTCGGAGTCATTGGAGGAACGCAAAAAAGCGGCGGTTGCTGCTGAGAAAATAGTCTCTGATGCAGTTAAAGACTTTCTGAAGTGGCTGAATACTCTGACGGTTTTGCCCACAATAAAGGCATTGAAGGATAAGTTCAACGAAATCAAGGAGGAAGAGTTGAGACGTTGTTTTAAGCGTTTAGGATGCTGCGATCAAGCTACCGAACAGGTGATCAGGAGCATGGCAAATTCCATTGTTAACAAGTTGCTGCATAACCCCATTACTCGTTTGAAAGAGTACGCCTCACGGCATGAAGGTCATCTCTACAGCAAAGTCCTGGAAAACCTGTTTGACCTGGAAACAGCTGGAGAGATGAAGTATTCTGAGAGCGAAGAGATCGCTAGCAAGCAGAAGTGCTAGGGCAAATGGCAATACTGAGGAGAAGCGAAAAGGGGTAAGAAGGATGATTGGGATAACCAAGCTCTTGAGTGGAAAGGCTACTGTGTCCGCGGCACTCCGGGGCGAGCAGTGCGGACACCTGCCGCCTCATCTGTTGCAGTTTTCTACGATTAACCGGCCGATGGTTGTCTGGAATATGACGAGGCGGTGTAACCTCCGGTGTCGGCACTGCTATCTTGAAGCAGGAGAGGTCGATGGCGGCAGGGAACTCACTACTGAAGAGGCTAAGCTGCTGATAAGAGAGCTGGCTGAGATGAAGGTGCCGGTTCTGCTGTTTTCAGGTGGCGAGCCTTTGCTCCGCAGAGATATCTGGGAATTGGCGGAGTATGCGGCATCGATGGGTATCAGGCCAGGCTTGTCAACTAATGGTACTCTGATC
>JBNATO010000367.1:0-1223 GCA_049701555.1 Thermacetogeniaceae bacterium
AGTATTCCCCTTTCTCCCTCGCCTGTGACGCCAAATCCTCTTCAATCAACACTTTGATCGCAGCTATCCCTGCTGCCATAGCACGAGTATTGCCGCCAAAAGTAGAAGTATGGATTTGGCATCTCTCAAAGCCGCCAAATGCTTTATCCCAAATTTGCTCAGTTGTCGTAAAAGCAGCGAGGGGCATTACTCCTCCTCCTAAGGACTTCCCAATGCACATGATGTCTGGCACAACATCCTCTTGATTACACGCAAAAATATACCCCGTTCTACCAAAACCTGTCTGGATCTCATCAACGATCAAGTAAGTATCATACTTTTTGCAAAGTCTTCTGACTTCCCTAAGATAACCCGCAGGAGGGACATTTACCCCTCCTTCTCCCTGAATAGGTTCTAGGATAAAGGCTGCAGCATCACCTTCTCTAAGCTTCATCTCTAGAGCTTCTAAATCGCCATAAGGAACCGATTCACAATTGGGGATTAAAGGACGAAATGGGGCTTGATATTTATCTTTACCGGTTACAGAAAGGGCTCCCATCGTCTTACCATGAAAAGAGCGCTCACAATAAATTATTTTTTGCTTCTTTGAGGCAGCTCTTGCCAGTTTAAGTGCTCCCTCTACTGCCTCAGCTCCGCTGTTACAGAAGAAAGTATGCGTGAGATTCCCTGGAGTAATTTTAGCTAAGTTATGTCCCAATGCCGCGGCTAATGGGTTTAGAGTAACCTGGAGCAAATTTGGAAGATGTGCTACCCGTTCTAGGGCAGCATTGATATATGGATGATTATGGCCGAAATTTAGTGCTCCAAAACCCCCCAAAAAGTCGAGATACTCTATTCCATCTTCATCCCAAACAGAAACCCCTTCTGCCCGGACAAATTTCTTATCGAAATCAAGCATCCCCAGCAGGGTTACATAACCGGGATTCACGTAACTCTTGTAGAGAGAGCGAACCTCTCTTTTGCTCAGATTGATCGCATCCTCAAGATCGATCAAATCAACCCCTGTCTTCAATTTCAAAACTCCTCCGCAAAATTATTGTTCTTTCTTCTTAATATTCGTCCCTCCACAATTAGCACACTTCTTAGGCTTGCATCTGGTCTCCTTCTCCCACCCACAGTCCTGACATTGCCAAACCGCCATATCCATCCCCCTGCCAGCTCACTAGAATAACAGTTCCCAATTTACTATATCATAGCACCGATATAATACAGAAACAACTTCA
>JBNATO010000368.1:0-1357 GCA_049701555.1 Thermacetogeniaceae bacterium
ATCACTCGGCGGGCCTCCGGGAGAATGATGCCGAAACCGTTAACCTCAGAAATGACCAGCTCTTCCCACTGAGAACTAATAATCCGCTGGGTCTCTTGAATGTCAGAACCAATTTCCACCACCATTTCTAGTGCATACCTATTATCAATCCCTAAGAGCTTGTTGGAAGCCGCAGTCGGCAGGTAAACGATACGGTAATTATTGAAGATGCTTTGCGCCATCTCGCCCTGGGAAGTAGCCCGTCCAAAGTTAAGTTGCTCAATCAGACGAATAGGATCGACATTGGGAGCCTGCATGGTAAGGAAGGTAACAAGTTCGTTAGCACCACCGATAAGTCGGGTCATCTTGTAGGGATAGAACTTGAACAGGAAGGAAGTCCATACGCCGTAATCCAAAGATGTAGCGCCAGACTTGAGGTCAGTCAAGGAGTAAGCAGTAGCAGCATTGTCGTTGCCATCGCCGTTAAGGAGGACATTGTAAGCATCGGCGGCACGGTCAACGCTGGCTTGCCTCATAATAGCCTCGACATGAAGACGGAACAGGTCAATCCGCATACGCCGGATAGCTTCATAAGTGGCACGGAGTCTACGACCATATTTGTAAATCTTGATCGTATTCTCCGAAGTCCTCATCTCGGCAACCGGCATATCGGCACCTTCAGATACACGCCGCTTAGAAGCCTTAGCAGGCTCGTTAACTACATAGACGGTACGGTAAGCGTTAGAATCAATTGGCGTTCTTACTGCGACCAACTCATTTAAGATGTCATCAGCCATAAGCGCTTCACGGGCAACGCGGTTAATAAACTCGGGGAACAAAACGGCAGACTCATTGGTTGTATAGAACGCCTCAATCTTGCTGGCCCAAATGCCCTTTTCGGGAATAGACTTCAGAACAAGAGGAGGCTTACCGAGACTAGCAAACTGTTCGTTAACCCTCTTAATCTGGCGTTCGAAAGCATCCAACTTTTCGTTGGGACCGTACTCGCTCGAAGGGTCAATCATTTCAAGGTACTGAGAAAGAGTCAGACCTTTATCATTTGCTTGACGATAAAGGTCAATCGAAAGAGGAATGTCATAAGCTCTAGGTTTGGTGATTACAGCCATATTAAATCCCTCCTTAACCGAGATAAACCATGACGGTATTGTAAGTTGCATCGACACTTACAGCACAAGCAGGGCCATTAGGAGGAGCAGCGGCGTCCTTGGCCTTTACTGCACCAGAACCATTTACAACTAAAGAATCCCCGGCAACTGGTAGTAAACCAGCAACGCCAGGGAGTTCGGTGAAGCCGCTATATTGAACCGTTACATATCCATCGTCTTCGTATTTGAGAATCTTACCAAAAAGACGATTG
>JBNATO010000369.1:0-2321 GCA_049701555.1 Thermacetogeniaceae bacterium
CGAGCCATCACTTCTTCGATGACTTCAGGTATTTCCAAGAAAGCGATCTTTTCTGAGAGAAAGGCGTGTACCGCGACCTCATTTGCTGCGTTTAACACAGCAGGCATTGTACCTCCAGCTTTTCCGGCTTCTATAGCGAGCTTTAAGCATGAAAAGGTTTCAGTATCTGGGGCTTCAAACGTCAGTTGTCCTGCTTTGAGCAGGTCTAAGGGTTCCAATGCATTTCTTTTCCTCAAAGGGTGAAGCAAAGCGTATTGAATTGGTATTCGCATATCTGGCCATGCGAGCTGGGCAAGCAACGTTCCGTCGTTGTATCTCACAAGGCTGTGGACAATGCTTTGTGGATGGATCACAACACTTATTCTTTCATAATCGATGTCAAACAACCAGTGTGCTTCGATAACTTCTAACCCTTTGTTCATAAGCGTCGCCGAGTCAATGGTGATCTTTCGACCCATTTTCCACGTCGGGTGTTTTAACGCCATTGCGGGCGTCACGCCTTTCAACTCTTCTCGGCTGAAACCTCTGAACGGCCCCCCAGAACCGGTTAATATCAGTTCCGAGACATCTTCGGGTCTGCTCAGACACTGAAAAATAGCTGAATGCTCGCTGTCAACTGGCAGAATTTGCACCCCAGATTGACGAACGGCTTCCATTACGAGAGCGCCGCCTGCTACTAGTGTTTCCTTATTTGCTATCGCGATATCTTTTTTTTGTTTTATGGCTTCGAGTGTTGGCTCAAGACCGGCTATACCTGTCACTGCGACAAGTACGAGATCAACTTCTGGCAATTTAACAAGCTCTAGGAAGCCGTCGCTTCCCTTGAAGCATCTGCATTTAGTTCCTTCGAGGCGCTTTTCTAAGATCGCGGCAGCTCGCTCATCTGCTACGGCTGCATATGGGACATTGAACAGCATGATCTGCTGTTCTAGCAGGTCTATATTGCTGTGAGCTGCTAGTCCGACGATTTTAAAGTCTTCGGGAAACCAGCTTATGACCTCAAGCGATTGCTTTCCGACGGAACCAGTAGAACCTAATATGACGATATTTTTCATTGCGGTTATTCCTTTCTTTTTTCTTCGATGAAAGCCTTATATGCTATGACTGCAGCGGGGCCCAGGATAATGCCCCAAAAACCCAGCAGTGATAGGCCAACGTACAGCGCAATAAGCGTTGTAAGAGGATGAAGTCCTATGCTTTGGCCAATTATTTTTGGTTCTAAGAGCTGTCTAGCTAACACGATTATACCATATAGAATCAAAATACCAATTCCGAGCGGAATGTTTCCTGAGATGAGCAACCAGACGCTCCATGGTAGATAGAGCGTACCGGGTCCAAGCACTGGCAGAAGATCGAATAACGCAGCGACTATTGCTAAGACATGTGAGTAATTGACGTTAAGAACCGTCAATCCTACTAGGCTGATAAAACCTGTTATTGAGGTCAAGATGAGGATCGCTTTGAGATAACCTATCATAGCTTTGTTCAGGCTTGTTGTTATTCTGACAAAGTAGGGTTGCCATTTCAGCGGGATTAACTTTGTTGCATTTTCCTTTATATATTCGAAATCACGGGCGAAGAAAAAAGTCGCAATTATCGTAATGATCAAGAGAATGAAGTAATTTGGTAAGGAAGTTATCAAATGGAGGAGCTTGCTCAGGAAGAATTTTGTCAAGTTGTTGATTATATCGAGCACTTGCCATATATTACCAATAGTGTTTTGTACAATATCAGGAGGAAGATGGAGGTCAATCAGGAAGATCTTAAATTTATCAATCCAGTGGCTGAGGTTTAAGCTTCCGATGTTTTCAGTGAGTGTACCGAGTGTTGCTGTAAGTTGGATCAATTCGCGAATAAGATTGGAAATGAGAAGATATAGCAATCCTCCGATGATCGAGAGGAAAATAACCATCGAGATGAGTGTTCCCCAGGTACGATGAAGATGAAAGCGTTTTTGGATGATTTTGATAACGGGGTTGAGGATGCTCCCTAAAATATAAGCGACAAAAAAAGGAAGAACAACTTTAATTCCTGAAACAATTATACGCTCGAAAAGTGGCCAGAAGTATTTTGCAAAGAAATATAAACCGGAAACGATCAGGAACGCTATAGCGAGTTTCAAAAGCAATAGAAGCATCTTTTCTAGTGATTGAGTCATATTCTTTTTAGCGCTCCTTATGGGCTTAATGATAAGAAGAACTTTATGTAAAAATATGCTATGGGTGCACTGAATAGTAGGCTGTCGAATCGATCCAAGATTCCTCCGTGACCGGGGATCAACTCTCCGGAGTCTTTGACGCTTCCTAGCCTTTTAAAGGCTG
>JBNATO010000370.1:0-2427 GCA_049701555.1 Thermacetogeniaceae bacterium
TGGACTATTAAAAGGTCTTGAAATACTGAATAAAGTAAGATCGGAATTTAATATACCTATCCTTTCTGATGTTCACAAGGAGAGTGAAATAGAGGAAGCGGAAAAAGTACTTGATGTTATACAAATACCAGCCTTTTTGTGTAGACAAACGGATTTACTCATCAGGGCAGGAGAGAGCGAAAAACCCGTAAACATAAAGAAGGGGCAGTTTATGGCGCCATGGGATATGAAATACGCCTGTGAAAAGGTGGCATCAACCGGAAACTGGCAGATAATGTTAACAGAGAGGGGTACGAGTTTTGGTTATGGCAATTTGGTAGTAGATATGCGTTCCATCCCCATGATGAAGGAGACTGGATACCCAGTAGTCTTTGATGCAACCCATAGTGTACAGCTACCTGGTGCTTTAGGGGGTAGATCGGGAGGACAGAGGGAGTTTGTAAAGTATCTTGTAAGGGCGGCGGTAGGTGTTGGTGCGAACGGTCTTTTTATGGAAACCCATATAGATCCTGACAATGCTCTAAGTGATGGACCGAATATGGTGCCTCTCTCTCAACTTGAGGAGATAATAAAGATGGCTTTAGACCTTTTTGAGGTGACGAGGAAATATGACTGATAGAGAGATAATAGAAGAGGGTAGGCGAGTTATAGGGGTAGAAGTTGAAGAGGTAAAAAGGCTGGTAGATAGGGTAGATGAAAATTTCGCCCGAGCTGTTAGAATTCTTGCAGAATGCAAGGGTAGGGTAGTTTTCACCGGAATGGGTAAATCTGGGATAATAGCTAAAAAGATAGCTTCCACAATGGCAAGTACAGGAACACCTGCTTTTTTCCTACATCCTGCAGAAGGCATACATGGTGACCTTGGAATGCTTACGAAGCATGATGTGGTAGTAGCTATTTCGAACAGTGGGAACACGAAAGAAGTTTTGGAGATAATACCTGTGGTGAAAAGGCTTGGACTGAAGCTAATATCACTTACTGGTAATCCAAACTCAGAACTGGCGAGAAAAAGTGATGTGGTGATAAACGTGGGTGTAGAAAGGGAAGCCTGTCCACTTGGCTTAGCTCCAACTTCATCCACCACTGCAACACTCGTTATGGGCGATGCCCTTGCAATGGCTTTACTTAAGGTGAAGGGTTTTAAGAGAGAAGATTTTGCCATGGTTCACCCCGGTGGGTCCCTGGGTAAGAGGCTATTACTGAAAGTTGAAGACCTGATGCATATAGATGATGAAATACCGAAGACGAGAGAAAATGCGAGTATGGAAGAGGTTGTTATAGAGATATCCTCAAAGAGGCTGGGTATAACAACAGTTGTTGACGACTACGACAAGCTATTAGGGGTTATAACAGATGGTGATCTTAGAAGACTTATAGAAAGACTGGGGAAAGCCCTCTTTGATGCAAAAGCGAAGGATGTAATGACAAGGAATCCAAAAACGATAAAGAAGGATGCTCTTGCCACTGAAGCTTTAAACATAATGGAAAAGTACTCAATTACATCTCTTGTAGTTGTAGATGATGAGAAAAAAGTAATAGGCGTGATTCATCTACATGACATACTAAAGGCAGGATTGGTGTGATAAAAGCAGCTAACTTGACAATCAATAAGACTTTCATTATCTATTAAATAGATCAGGAAAAGGCGGCGTAGCTCAGGTGGTAGAGCAGGCGTCTCATAAGCGCCGGGTCCGGGGTTCGAGTCCCTGCGCCGCCATAAAAATTGGTTTCGTTTGTGAAAATGAGATTGAGAATTAGATTACAACCACAGAATGATGAAGTAACCATCCCCATACATTACAACTCTTTTATCCAAGCTTTAATCTATAGACACCTTGATAGATGGCTCTCTGATGAGTTACACGATGTAGGCTTTAAAGACCCTCTGAGCAAAAGACATATAAAATTTTTCACTTTTTCTCGACTTCTCTCTAAGGAAAAAAAGGTGAAGGGTGGTTTCATAACCTTCAAAGGTGATATCCATCTGATACTTTCTTCTCCTAATGATGAATTTATACAGTCCTTTGCTTCGAACCTTCTGAAAAACAATGAGATTCGCATTTCTGATCGAACTTTTTATATTCAATCAATTGAGGTAGAACCTTTACCCGAGTATAGGGAAAAAGTCCTTATTCGCGTACTTTCACCGATAACCATTTATAGTACTCTCTTCACACCGGATGGTAGGAAGAAGACCTATTACTATAGCCCCTTTGAAGAAGACTTTTCTAGTTTAATTATTAAGAATTTAGAGAGGAAATTTAGAACATGGTATGGTAGTGATATTGAAGCGCATGGTTCGATAAGACCCTATCGTGTTAATTCGAAGAACCAAAGGATAGTCCTTTATGAAAATACGGTTATAAAGGGCTGGGATGGGATTTATGAGTTATGTCTTCCTAAGGAGCTCTTCAAAATGGCTTTTGA
>JBNATO010000371.1:0-1332 GCA_049701555.1 Thermacetogeniaceae bacterium
TGGGGGGAGCGGTCTGGGTCTTTGTCCTGACGATGGTCATCGCGATGCCTGTGGTCATTCCAAATGTGAAGAAAAGGATAATGTGAGTATAAATTTTGGTTTAAGCCCAGCTTGTGCTGGGCTTTAAAAGTTTTTAATAGCAAGAACTTCATAAAAATTTTAGGAAATTTAGACGATTACTAGGGAAATTCAGCCCGCTTCGCTATTCTGAACTTACAGATGATGATATGAAATTTGACCTAAACTCTGAGCTGCGAGATATTTAAGGTTAAGGTCACGCTGTATGTGCCTTGTAATACTTTATGAGCTGTGAGCCTTTGAAGCGGATGATTCCGATGGGTATGGGTTTTTAATGGGCGCGTTGCCAGAAGAGAAATGGGGTGGAGTATGGCTTCAGCTTTATATGAGCCGGAGTGGTTGAGGCTGCCATCGGAGATGATTCTGTCTGAGGCTATAAAGACGATGGCTGAAGAGAGGCGTCATTGGGCGTGCGTCTACGACAATTTCAGCAACTCGGTCTATTTCATCGATGTCCTTGATATGACCAGGCTGATCTTAGAGCACCCGGAGTACCAGAGCCTAAGCCTTCAAGCGGCGATGGAGCAAGCGGTCCTCCGCCTCTACCTCTACCCGGTCGCCATTGATGAAAAAGAGTTGATACTGAACAAGCTGAAAGAAGCCCGTGCGGAGACAGAGGCTGCCTTGGCAAGTCTCCTCCCTGACCGCAGCATAGAGGCGAGGCTGAAAGAGCTTGTGGAGTATGCGGGAACGGTCGACCCAGAGACCGGGAAAGTGGTTATCACAAGGCGCATAGATCAAGGTGTTTACCAGCACGTTCTAAACATCCTGCGCCTCCTGGCCGATGCTATGCGGCAGGGGCTTACGGATCTGCCGGGGATTGACCGGGAGACGCTGGTGCAGGCGGCTATCTTTCACGACATCGGGAAGGTGCAGCCTGAGCTTCAGGTTGGGGATGTCGTGGACCTTGGGGAGGCATTCGAGGATGAGAAGCTCCATGCTGCGAGGGGATCAGAGATAGTGAGGGGGTTCTACAAGGTCAGCGAAAGCGTGATCCAGGTGATCCGCTACCATCATCATCAGGAGAGCGAGTTGCCGACGGCTTTCCCGCCGCATCTTCTTCCGATGTACCGCCTGTTCAGGCTGCTAGACAGCCTCTCGCTGGAGATGACGCGGTATTCGCTGCAGGTCAAGTTGAATGTGAAGGAGACCAAGGTTATCGCGCAGGAGTATGCCTTGGTGCCCGAATACATCCGCCAGGTGGTATTGGACCTGTATACGGGTGAGGCGAGGAGGTCTGATTTTTCGCTCGAA
>JBNATO010000372.1:0-1344 GCA_049701555.1 Thermacetogeniaceae bacterium
CCAGCCGGTTTCCACCGACACCAGGTTCGGTTGGGAGTTTCTCGAGGCGATCCAGATGATCGTCACCCGCTTCAAGGGTGTGCACACGATGTGCGGGCTCTCCAACGTCTCTTACGGCCTGCCTGGGAGGAAGTACCTTAACGCGGTCTTCGCGGCGATGGCAGTGAGCCGCGGCCTCGACGGCCTGATCATCGACCCGCTCGATAAAAACATGATGGCGACTCTGATCGCGGCGGAGATGCTCGCTGGTCGTGATGACTTTTGTACTAGATACCTTAAGGCATACAGGGATGGAAAGTTTAATTTCTAGCGCTTTCTGCGAGCAATGACTGGTTTCATCCCCCCAGTTTCCCCCCTTGAATGGGGGATATTTTTTCTTAGGGAGGAGGGGCGATCGGTGTCGCTTGTGATGTTTGATTACGACGGGGTGATCGCTGATTCGTACGCGCAGTTTATAGAGGATTGGGTGCGCGTCTGCAAGGCGCATGGGGTCGAGTTCAAGAGCCCAGGCGAGGCGATCGACCTCTTCGACGGCAATGTCTACGAGTCGATGAGGAGGCTTGGCGTGAGCGACGAGGCCATCGATCGCATCCTGGAGGAGTACAGGGCTACTGCCGCTTTTAAAGAGGTTAAGCTTTTCCCGGAGATGCCCAGGGCCTTGGAGGAGATAGCGCAGTTGCACAGGGTGGTGATCATCACCTCCAATCTCTCTGCGGTGGTGAGGGAGGTGCTTATGCGCAATGGCGTGAGATGCGTCTCCGAGGTGATCGGGGCTGAGGAGGAGAAGAGCAAAGTCAAGAAGATCAAGGCCGTCATCTCGAGATATCCAGGGCTCACACCATACTATGTGGGGGATACCAAGGGGGATATTCTGGAGGGAAGGGCCGCCGGGGCGATCACCGTGGGTGTGGCCTGGGGGTGGCACCCCCCTGAGAGGCTTGCGGAGGGGAACCCCGACTATCTTGTCAACACCCCGGAGGAGTTGGTGAGGCTGTTCAGGGAGCGGTTATCCTCTTCCTTTTAAACGGCTTGTTAATAAATCCTTAATGGTTCCTTAATATAAACCGGCTAGAATAAAGAAAACAGGCATGAAGGCGCATCGCAGCTCTTGCTCGACAATCGCCTCCGGGAGGTTGCGGCAAATGGCCCTTCAACCCCAAGAGAAGATTTTCCCGGTGCTGCTTCTGCTCTGTGCCTTGACCTCCATCCTCGTCGTAGCGCTTGTCGGTTTCTTCGTCTTTTATCAGGGGTATCCTGTTTTAGCAAAGACGGGCTTCTTTGCCTTTCTCTTCGGCAGCACCTGGCGGCCGAGCGAGGGAGTCTACGGGATTCTCCCGATGGTCG
>JBNATO010000373.1:0-2705 GCA_049701555.1 Thermacetogeniaceae bacterium
ATGATCTCGTCGAAATACACGGTGCTCATGGTTATTTGCTTACTAACTTTTTCTCGCCCCATACCAATAAACGTAACGACATGTATGGCGGTTCGTTAGAGAACCGGATGAGGATTTATGTGGAAATAGTGAGGAACATCAGGAAAAAGATTGGTCCAGATTTTCCGTTGATCATTAGGCTGAGCGGCACAGATTACGAGCCCGATGGTTATCCGATAGAGGATACAATTGCGCTTGCAAAAGTTTTAGAGAATGAAGGTATAGACGCCATCCATGTTTCTGGTGGCGACCATCATCAAATGATACATCAAGTCAGTCCTATGGCTATACCGGTCTGTCATAATGTGTGGGCTGCTGAGCTTATTAAGAAGGAAGTTAAGATTCCGGTGATTGCTTCTGGTTCAATAACCTTGCCTGAATATGCAGAAGAGATAATAGCGAGCGGGAAAGGCGATTTTGTGGGGCTCGGGAGACCTTTGTGGGCTGATCCCTATTGGCCCAAAAAGGCGTTGGCGGGAACACCGGAAGATATTCGGCCATGTATACGCTGTAACGAAGGATGCCTTGAGCGAACGTTCTTCCTGTTTAGATCGATTACTTGTGCAGTGAATCCGAGATGCGGGCGAGAGGGAGAGTTGGAAATTACTCCGGCATCTAGTAAGAAGAAGGTAGCCGTTATAGGAGGCGGGCCTGCTGGATTAGAAGCTGCAAGAGTTTGTGCTCTTCGTGGCCATGATGTCACACTTTACGAAAAGCGAAAGCTGGGCGGGTTGTTGCATGAGGCTTCCGTCCCTGAGTTCAAGGCAGATATTAGACCTTTCATGAATTATTTGATTACCCAGATCAACAAGCTTGGAGTAAAAGTAGTTAATGAAGAAGCCAATTGGAGCTTGCTTAAAGACAAGGGCTATGATGTTATATTAGTGGCGACCGGCCCGACACCAGTTCATTTAGGAGTTCCCGGAATCGATAAGCCTTCTGTCGTGCATGCCCTTGATGTTTTAAATGGTGCAAAGAATGTGGGCCAGAAAGTAGCTGTGATTGGTGGTGGTTTGGTAGGCACAGAAGTAGCACTTTGGCTGGCAAAACAGGGCAAAAAAGTGGCTATCGTTGAGATGCTGGATGAGATCATGAAGGATGTAGCCGTCACAGATAAGTTAGCATATATGGAAATGATGAAAGATATGGATATAGAAGTGTATGCTGGTCATAAGCTTTTAGAGGTATTGGACCACGGTATTGTAGCTTCTGACAAACAAGGTGCAAAGAAAGAAATTGCTGCTGATACAGTTGTTTTAGCAGTAGGTTTCAAGCCTAATCTGAGTCTATTTGAGGAGATAAAGGCTAATTCTGATGTTGAGGTTTATGCCATAGGTGACTGCGTAAAACCAGGAAAGATTTTCGATGCTATCCACACCGCTTACAAGACAGCTTTAACAATATAGGAAATAATAAAGAATGGTCGTATAAGTTCTAGCTGAAAAAATCAAAAGAAGTTAAAAACAACAAAGCTTAAATAACCGCTCGGGGTCAGTAATGATTATCTTGCCCCGGGCGGTTTTAATTAAATTTCGTTCTTTAAGTTCCTTTAATACTCGTGAAACGTGTACTCTAGAATTTCCTGTTAAAGCGGCTAATTCTTCTTCTTTCAAACAAATAGTCCGGTTAGTGCTATTGTCAGTAGAAGCGGTCAGATAAAGAAAATTAACAATTTTGGTTAGCGTGTCATAAAAACAGTGGTTTTCGGCTTGAAAGCACATTAAACGCAGTATTGAGCAATAGTAAGCACAAATAGTGCTGGCTAATTTTGGATGTTCTTCGAGCATCATATGTATTTCAGACTGTTTGAGCCGAGAAACAATGACGTTAGTGTAAGCAGTGGCATTAACTACAGCCTGGCAGTTTTCGATAAGGCAATCGAGACCGAATAAGGAATTTGGGAGATGGAAGCCTAGAATTTTTTCGTGTCCGTTTTTACTAAATAGTGATATTTTAACTATTCCCTCGTGTAGATAAAAAAGATAGGGGTTGTTTTCTCCTTTGGCGTATATAATTGTTCCTTTTTGAATTTCGTAGCGTGGATATTTTTCTATAAGCTCACGGGGGAGTTCAGGGATGTTGATCCATATAGAAGGTAGACTGCTGGAAAACACTTCAAGTCACCTTTCTTCCACGCAGCGCTGTGAGAACTGGTTCTCGGGACATTTCTGATTGAAGTTTGCTATTCTTAGACGTACCCCCCATAAGTTTGATTTTTCATAAAAAATTAATTTCCTTCATAAAATTAATTTCCTTGACCAGTTTTTACATGAGTTTGACAACAGTCCCATTGAAACAGTAAGCAGGAATTTTTATTTATGTATCGAATTAGCTCTATAAAGCAGCGGCTGAAGCCGTTCGAAGCTACACAGGCCACGAAGGTCTGCGATGCTCTGTCGCAGCAGAGCAGAGCCTTCGTGGCTTTTATTTATGCAAATATACCCATATATCAATGATTATGGTGTAATGTCTACATGAAGCTCAGTGAGTGGGCAAAAAACAGGGAATCAGCTACAAAACGGCCTGGAACAGGAAGCAGAAGGGCTCGGGCAACCGCAAGAAAGCTGCCCGCAGGCTAGCGAGGCTGCACCGCAAAATTAAGAGCAAAATTAAGAACCAGAGGAAAGACTTCCTGCACAAGCTCTCGACGCGGCTGGCGAAAACCA